>JAHECQ010000125.1 GCA_024641625.1 Acidimicrobiales bacterium
TCCTCGGCGGTGTCTCGGTGAGGCGATGCACGTTGGCGGTGAAGAGCTCTCGTTTGAACCGCGTGTTCGGACGAGTCAGGTAGACGCCCCGTTCCCGCAGTTGAGTGTCGCCGATGAGATCCTCGTTGGTCGCCACGATGTGCGCCGCCACCCCACAGGCCTGCAGGCGGTGGGTCAAGTCCTCGTTGGCGAACCCTCTGGTCCAAGCGGCGATGAGCTCGTCCAAGGCGTCGTGGTGTTCCATCCGGGCGGCATTGGTGGCGAACCGATCGTCAGCACCCCAGTCCCGGCCGGCCAGGCGGTCGAGTGCGTCCCATTGCGTCTCGTCTTCGCAGCTGATGGCGATCCACCGTTCGTGCCCGTGACAGGGATAGACGCCTTCGGGCGCGTACCACAGGCTGCGATTGCCGATTCTCGACTGACTGTGACCGGTGAGGGAGTAGTCCATGGCGAACGGGCCGAGCAAGGCGATGGTGGCTTCGAACTGCGACACGTCGACGTGGACGCTTTCGCCTGTCCGATCGCGCTGCTCGAGCCCGGCCAGGACGCAGAACGTGCCGTGCAGCGCAGCGAAGTAGTCGGGGGGAGCAATGGTGGCGATGCCTGCAGGCTCTCGCCCGGCGTGCCCGGTCAGGTCGTCGATGCCCACCAGTGGCGCCTGATTGGGACCCCAGGCAACGAAGGGGTAGTAGGGACCGGTCCGGTCCGAGCCGAAGCCGGAGAGCTGCACGTAGACGATGTCGGGCTTGACGGCCCGCACGCTCTCGTAGTCGAGACCGATCTCGTCCAGGGCGCGAGCGGCGAAATTGGCGATGAAGACGTCGCATTCGGCCAGCAGGCGTCGGGCGGCCTGCATGCCGCGGGGTTGCTTCACGTCGAGCGCCACGCTTCGCTTGTCGGCGTTCATTTCCGAGACGTAGGGACTCGAGTCGGGAACGACCGGCGCCAATTCCTCGTTGTCCCGGAGCCACGCCGACCCGATGAGACGGACGATGTCGGGACTGGTCGGCGATTCGATCTTGTAGACCTCGGCGCCGTGGGCCGCCAGATTTCGTCCGGCGAAGGGTGAGGCGATGGCGATGCCGAACTCGAACACCTTGATGCCATCAAGGGCTCGGAGGGCCGCGGCAGGTTCAGTCAACTGGTCTTCCACGGCACATGGTGTAGCACGCGGCCGGCCGTCGTTCTGAAAACGGCAGGCGATCCCGTTGCTGGGAACGGAGTGAGGTGTGGGCCGGGGGAGCGGGGGACCCGAGAAGGTGGGCGGTCGCTCTCAGTCGTCGACCCGGATGAACTCGTCTGCTCCGGCCATCATCGCTCTGGAGAGATCGGCGCCGTGGGAGTCCTCGACCGGTCTGGCCAGGTGCCACAGGGTGACCAGTCGCTCGCCGTGTTCGTCGTCGAGGTGATGGCCCGACCACGACGCGACGGAGCCGCGGCGACCGAAATCGACGCAGAAGGCCAGCGCCTCACCCTCCACGAACCCGGCGAGATGGAACCCGGCACCGGGGTCGACGGCGCCCACGATGGCATGGAACGTACCGGTGAGTCGATGGCGGTCTTCGACCGTCAGATCGATGGTCGACCCCAATCGGTTGCGCCAGCGCCCGGCAAAGGGAGATGGCGGCTTGCGATCGTCGTCGTCGCCACGAAGGGCGTCGGCCAGGATGGTCTCGAGAAACATGGTGGGGCTCCTAATGGTGTGCTGCGATTCTCCGGCTCAGGACGCAGCCTCGCCTAGGGCCTTCGGTCCCGATCCTCGCGGATCCCGGTGGCCGTGGATGCCGGTGACTTTGGCCTCTGGGGCAAGACGACAGCTCGATCTAGGTTCCATCCCCGAGTCCCCATCACCATCAGGAGATCCCATGATTTTCGAAGAAACCGTCGTTCTGTCCCGAGCCTTCGGCGAGGTGGTCGACGAAGTCAAGGCCATGTTCGCCTCCGTCGGCTTCGGCGTGCTCACCGAGATCGACATGCAGGCCACGCTGCAGGCCAAGGTCGGCAAATCCATCGATCGCTATGTGATCATCGGCGCCTGCAATCCCAACTTGGCCAGTCGAGCGCTCGAGATCGAGCCCCAGGTCGGCGTGTTGCTGCCCTGCAATGTCGTGGTGCGCCAATCCGGCGATCAGGTGATCGTCGAGGCGATGGACCCCGGGCTCATGGCGTCCATGACGGGGAACGAACGTCTTGCCGAGGTGGCTACCGAGGCTCGAGCACTGATGAACGACGCCCTCGGGCGCCTGGCCGCGAGCGCAGAGCTGCCCGGGCCCAGCTGATCGAAGCGCAGATCTGCGGGGGCTCGCCAAGCCGCTGCTGCGCCGGATTCCGGCCTTCAGGCGGTGACCGCCTGCAAGGGTGAAGGCTTCAGTTCCTTCAGCGCCGGCATGACCTCGCGGGCGAAGAGGTTCATACTCTTGGTGGCCTTCTCGATCGGCATGCTGCCGTACTTGAACACGAACATGATCTCGTCGGTGCCGAAGAGATCGGCAAGTTCGGAGGCTCGGGCGATGGCCTGATCGGGCGTGCCCCACGGGTGGGAGTCGTAGAAGCCGCGAAGGAACGGCGACGCATCTTTGCTCAGCATCTTCTGCAGCGCGCCATAGCGCTCGTAGCCCTTCACGTCCCCGAGGTGATCGCCGCGGAGTTCGTAGTGGCGCAACGCCGAGTCGGCGTATTCGACCATGTACTGCTCGGCTCCGACCCTGGCCTCCTCCTCGGTCTCCGCCACGTAGGTCCACAGCGCCAGCTTGGTGTGTACGCCGCCGGTGTGACCGGCCTCGGCACGGAGGTCCATGTAGCTCCTGGTGACCTCGAGGGAGAGGTCGAGCGATGTCGTCGGAATGACCAGCGGGTTGACGTCGTTGCGGGCAATGACCGCCACCGAATCGGGCGAGCCTCCGGCACACCAGAGGTTGACGGTGAGATCACGTTCGAGCTGAGGGCGAAGCCGAAGGCCGTGAATGTTGTAGTGCTCGCCGTCGTAGTTGCACTCGCCGGTGGCCAAGAGCTGCTTGAGTACCTGCAGGCTCTCGTCGAAACGGCTCCGTGCCTCGTTCTGGTCGACGCTCAGTCCCTCGAACTCCCGTCGCCCGAGCCCGCGCCCCACGCCGAGAATGACATCGCGCTTTCCTCCCAGGAAGGCGTCGAGCATGTTGACGTCCTCCGCGACCCGAACAGGGTTGTGCCAGGGCAACACGGTCACCATCGTGCCGAGGTCGACGTTCTCGGTGATGCCCGCGAGGTAGGTCAGATACTGCAGGGGGTTCGTGACCATTGTGTACGGGGTGAAGTGGTGCTCGATCGTCCACACCGAGTCGAAACCGGTGCTGTCGGCGAGGCGGGCGATGTCGAGCTCCTCGTTGAAGATCTCGCGATCGGACTTGGCCGGTCGACTCGACGCCGGCTGATTGCGTTCCTCTGCCTCGTAGCGGTCCCAGTCCGTGTAGTTCTGATTGAAGATCGTTGCTCCGACACGCATGATGTGAACCCCCGTGGTGCGTGGTCGCGTGCGCCTGTGCCGCGCGCGTATCCGAAGGCGAGCCTATGTTGGGCCGTGTCCCGCCGCCAGACGAGTCGAGCCGGGTACGGCGCGCCGGCTTCGATCGAGCGCCGCCATGGCCAGCGCGCCCAGCATGGGACCGGGAGCCAGCATGGCAAACGCCCAGCCCCAACCATGCGCATCTCGCACCTCGGGCAAGAGGAAGATCGTGCAGACGCTCAACACGAAGCCAAGGGCGAGCTGCAGGGTGAGGGCAGTGCCGACGTAACGACGGTCGACCACTTCGGTCACGATGGCCGAGAACTGAGCGCTGTCGGCCACGACCCAGAACCCCCAGACGAGTCCGGCGCCGAGGACGATCGGGGGAGGGGCGTCGATGAGGAAGCCGACGAACAGTGACAGGAGGGCAGAGGCTCGCATCGCAGTGCCGGCCGCGTTGGCTCTCGAGGTGCGATCGCTGAGTCGCCCGGCGTAGATCGATCCTGCGGCGCCGATGGCGATGACGGCGAAGGCCGAAAGGCTGGCTGCTCTCGCCGAATCGAAGGCGCTGGTGTAGAACGCAGCGATCCAGGCCCACATGGCGTAGAGCTCCCACATGTGTCCGAAGTAGCCGAAGGCGGCCAAGCGGAAGGACCGGTTCCGGGCCAACGCACCGATCTGCCGCGGATCGACCACGGCTCCCGGCGATCGGTAGGGCCCTTCGGTGGTGCCTCGCTCGGCAATCAGGCCACCGACTGCGGTCAGGACCGAGGCGCCGAGGAGGGTGATCCGCCAGTCGGCACCGCCCATCCCGTTCAGGAAATGGGGGAGACCCGACCCGACAGTGAGCGCACCGATCATGACCCCGAGAGCCACGCCACGGTCCTTCTGATACCAACTGGCCGCGGCCTTCATGGCCGGTGGGTACACGAGGGCGAGAAACGCGCCGGTCAGCAATCGGGCCGGGAATGCCGGACCGAACGAGTGACTGAACACCAGCGTGGCATTGGCCGAGGCGGCACCAACCGCCCCGATGAGCACCAAGCGAGGCGGGGCGATGCGATCGGCGAGGTTGGTTGCGGCCGACAACGCCGCGCCGACGACGAAGCCCAGTTGCACGGCGATGGTGAGCCAACTGGCCTCGGCTCGCGACAGGGACCACGCCGTTCGGAGTTGGCCGAGCACGGCAGCGGTCGAGAACCATGTGGACATCGCCAGGACCAGTGCAAGCGCAAGCACCCACAACTGGCGACGCTGCTCACGAGACGACGGCTCGTCGACGGTGGGGCTCGGTGCTTGGTCCATGAGCCGTCAGTCTGGTCCAAACGGGTTGGGCATGTCGGGTTCGGCGCTCCCACCGAGGGTGCGGATCCCCGCCGCAACGGCGAGGAAACCAGGCTGTCCCCCGCCCTGGAGTCGGTAGGGTGCTGTCGCGTCGCCGACGGTGGCGGTGCCCACCGAGCGAGGAACAACCATCATGGGCAAGTACTGGCTGTTGGATCGCTACGGTTTCGAGGGACCGACAGTCCTGGTGGAGACCGATGGTTCCATGCGAGTGATCGATGTCCTGCGATTCGGGACGCAGGTCACCGAGCTCGAGCAGCAACAGGAGATCTGGGACGACGTGATCGACAGGGTCGCGCCGACGATGAAGCCTCTGGTCGAGGCGTCGAAGATCAGCGAGGCGGGTATCGCCGCGCACAGCGAACTCCAGCAGAATGATTCAGGGGCGAAGGTGCGAGCTCGTCGTACCGGCGGTCAAGAGAGCGCGAACTCGGGGCGAAGCGGCGGCGGAGCCAAGCGCACCGGCGGCCGCGGAAGAGGCTGAGAGACCACCCCTCCTCATCCGTGGCGCCGTAGCCCGGAGCGTCGGCGCTTCGGGCGCTACTGGTCCTTCTTCGGTACGGCGGCGGTCACGCTCTTCACCGCCTGGTCGATCGTGGTCGAGAGGGCGCTGATGAGTTGGGCGCCCGTGCTCTTCACGTTCTCCCGGACCGCCGGATCCTTGGCGGCGTTGCTCGCGGCATCGACGGTGTCGTCGATGGCGTCGGCCAGACGCTGCAACGCCTCCTTCACATTGGTGCCATCGTCATCGGTGAACTCCTCTTCGACGTGGTACTTGAGCTTGAGGCCGAGGCTCGACAGCTCCTCGGCCACCTTGCTCCACGCGTCCTTGACGTTGCCAGTGCTCATGGTCATGCCTCTCGCAAGTGGGTGGCCATCATTGCCATCGTGATGTCGGCCTCGGGGGAGACGAGGACCATCGGCAGTGTCGCGCCGGGTCGCCGGTTGGGGACAGGGGCCAAGGTCCCTCACTCGGTGTCCTCGGGCTGGTGCCTGGGAGCTCACGCCGCTGTTGGCCGGTTCACCGGGATGGGACGGGTAGCGTGGTCGACCGAGGAGTCACATCATGAAGTGGTTGTCATGGCGCTGGTGGTTCGAGAATCGCCACAGCGGAGCGATCACCATTGCGCAGTTCCCGAACTGGCCCCTCTTCGCCATTGCCGGCGGCTCGGTGCTTCGTGTCGTCACCAACGATGACTCGACACTGCATCGCGCTGCGGATACCGCAGTCGTCGCGCTCTGGCTGTTCTGGGGCGCCGACGAATTGGCGCGGGGCGTCAACCCGTGGCGCCGATTCTTGGGGACGCTCGTGATCCTGTGGCAGCTACGTCGGGTACTGGGTTGAGCAACCCAGCGACGGGCGCCGGTCAGCCAAGCCCGGCGAGGAAGGTGCCGATCTCCTCCGGCGTCACCTGGGGAGCGAAGCGCTCGATCACCTGACCGTCAGCTCCGACGAGGAACTTGGTGAAGTTCCAGGCAATATCGGCGTTGCCGTCGGCATCCGGCTTGGATGCCTTCAAGAAGGTGTAGAGCGGCACCTCCCCTGGGCCGTTCACCTCGATCTTGGCGAACATCGGGAAGTCGACGTCGTACTTCGATCGGGCGAACTCGACGATCTCCTCGTTGGTTCCCGGCTCCTGAGCGCCGAACTGGTTGCAGGGGAACCCGATCACGGTGAGCCCGTCGATGTCGTGATGAAGCGCACGCAGACCTGCGTACTGAGGGGTGAGGCCTCAACGTGAAGCGACGTTCACCACCAGGGTCATCTGGTCGCGGAAGCGATCGAAGGCGATGCGCTCACCGGCGATCGACTCCATTTCGAAGTCATGGAAGCTGGTCATCGGGCCACGTTACTCGCGCAGTGACGTCACTCGATCTCGGCGGGACGCATCGTCGGTGACGTTCTCGCTCCCGCGTCATGGGCTCCTGCTGCTAGACCGAAGGACTGGCTACCAAAGGAGCGCCCGTGTCCTCACCCGAAGAAGTGGTCCGGCGGTATCTGGCCGAGCTGTACAACGAACGTCGCCTCGACCTGATCTCCGAACTCATCGCCGACCCGGAGATCCGTCATTCCCCGGGCGAACGCATCGAGATGTCGCTGACCGAGAACACCGAGCGGCTGGAGCGAATGTTTGCCGCCTGCCCGGTGCTGCGTTTCGAACCGACGGTCGTGATCACCCAAGGAGATCTGGTGTCGGTGGCCTGGAACGGTTGGTCGACTCAAACCGACGGCCGCTCCTACGAGTTCGCGGCGGTCGAGCTGTTTCGAGTGCGCGACGGGAAGATCGTCGAGATCTGGAATGCGAAGGAAGCCAAGGGACATTGGCAGACAACTTGATCGACACCGCAAAGCTGGCGCGTTGGCTCGGGGCAACGGAGGTACGGGTCGAGGGTGTGCCATCGAGCGGTGGCTGGTCGAACGAGACGCTTTTCATCACCGCGGACACCCGTTCCCTGGTGCTACGACTCGCTCCGGAGGGACGGGCAATGTTTCCGTCCTACGATCTCGCTCATCAGGTGCGCGCCATGCGCTTCGCGGCGGAGCATGGACTGCCGGTTCCCCTGATCATCGGCGAGGCGCTCGATCCCACGCTGCTGGGCCGGCCGTTCTTCGTGATGGAGCGCGTCGATGGACGGGTGCCTGCTGACGACGATCCACCGTTCACCAAGGCCGGCTTCCTCTTCGACGCTTCACCGGCGTCGCAACGCCGCTTCCACGACTCCGCGGTGGATTCGATCGCCGCCGTCCACGCCGTCGGCGAGCTGGACCTTCCCGGGGTTGCCTCGCAGCCGGTGGACCATCTGCGCGCGTCTCGGACGCTGGAGGAATGGTGCCGGTTCTCGCCGCCCGTCCTCGACCATGTCCACGGACTGCTCGATCGTTCGGTCCCTGTGGCTGACACTGCTCGCTGCGGTCTCGTGTGGGGTGACGCACGACCGGCGAACATGGTGGTCGACGACGAGTACCGCGTCGTCGCCCAGCTCGACTGGGAGCTTGCGGCCTCGGGGCCGGGTGAACTCGATGTTGCCTGGTTCTGCGAGATGAACCGAATGCGGTCTGCCGGCATGGGCATCGCCCCGCTTCCCGGGTTCCCCGACGAGGAGGAGACCTGGGATCGGTGGGAACAGGCAGTGGGCCGACGCGCCGAGCACCTCGACTGGTATCGACTCTTCAGCGCGTATCGGGTCGCTGTGTTCATGCAGTTGTACCTGGCGGCGATGGTCGACCGAGGGCACCTCCCTGCCGGTCATCGGTTGCTCGACGAGAATCCGGGGACTCGCCGCCTGAACGAGCTGCTCGGACGCTGAGCGATGCGGCGCTCGGTGTCGGGTCGTTGACGCCATCGGCCGCGCTGGTTAGCGTCCGAGCCTGCTCGATCAGACGAACTCGATCAGACGAAGGGGCCGTCCGATGCAATCGCCAGTACCGGGGCGTGTGAAGGATGGTGCAGCGCACCTGGCTGCTCTGGATCGTGACCTCGAGGTGTATCTCGACGGGACGCTCGTCAAGCGGGTGACCCGCCACCCGGCATTTGCCCGAAGCTGTCAGGCAATCGCCGATCTCTACGAGTTCCAGGCGAGGGACGAGAACATCGATCTGATGACCTTCGACGTGGGGGATGGCCGCCGAGCCAACCGGTCGTGGCAGATGCCGACGAACTACGACGAGCTCGTGGCCAAGCGTCGGGCAATGACTTCCTGGGCGGAGCTCCACGGTGGATTCATGGGTCGCTCTCCGGATCACCTCGCCTGTTCGGTGTCCGGACAGCTGATGAATCGTGCCCTGTTCGAGGAGCACGGCGCGAGGTACGCAACATCGTTCTGGGACTACTACCAGTGGGCGAGGGCGAACGACATCTTCTTGACCTACGTGATCATCAACCCACAGGCTGACCGGTCCAGATCATGGGGCGACCAGGCCAACGAGAACCTGACCGCCCACGCCGTCGACGAGGACGCCGAGGGCATCACCGTTCGGGGTTCGAAGATGTTGGGGACCGGGGCCATCATGGCCGAGGAGGTGTTCGTTGCCAACCTACAACCGCTGTTGCCGACCGAGGACGACCTCGCGCTCTGCTTCGCCTTGCCGCTCGACGCGCCCGGGTTGAAGATCGTGTCGCGCAAGAGCTACGAGCAACATGCGGTGTCGCCGTGGGACAATCCACTGTCCCATCGCTTCGACGAGAACGACGCCATTCTCCACTTCGACGACGTGAAGGTGCCGTGGGAGCGAGTGTTCGTCTACCGGGACACCGAAATGTGTCGCCGGCAATTTCACGACACGCCGGGTCACGTCTATCAGAACTACCAGGCGCAGGTTCGTCTCGGGGTCAAGCTTCGCTTCTTGTTGGCCGTCGCTCGACGCATCACCGAGACCATCGGCACCATCGGTCTTGCTCCGGTGCAGACCAAGCTGGGCGAGTTGGCTGCACAAGTCGCCGCGCAGGACGGCCTCCTGCGGGGCATGGAGGCCGCCGGCCAGCAGCTGGGCCCCTACTACGTGCCGAATCGTCACATGCTCTACGCCTCGCAGGTGTACACCCAGGGGCTGTACCCCCAATTCATCACCGAGATCCGTGAACTCGCCGGCGGCGGACTCATGATGTTGCCGTCCTCGAGCGCCGACCTGGCGGCCGCTGAGACCGCAGCGATCCTCGAGAACATGCAGGTGTCCGCCCGCGACGGCGAAGGAGCCTACGAGCGCATGAAGTTCATGAAGCTGGCGTGGGACGCGGTCGGCTCGGAGTTTGCCAGCCGCCATGTCCAATACGAGATGTTCTACGCCGGGGCCCAGTTCGTGACCCGCGGCCACAGCTTCCGCACCTATGACTGGGACGGCAGTGCGCGGTTGCTCGATGGATTGCTGGATGGGAACGACACGGAGTGGCGCGGGTCCACCCGCTGAACAGACCCTCTGCGAACAGACCTTCTGCCAACAGACCTTCTGCCAACAGACCCTCTGCCCTGCCAACTGTGTGCACTTACACCT
>JAHECQ010000595.1 GCA_024641625.1 Acidimicrobiales bacterium
GTGCCTGCCCCTCGCCTCGATGACCTCGAGCAGTCCGCCATCGCGACGATCAGCGCTGCGCTCGATGGGCCCTCGCTCGATGGCCCTGCGCTGCAGGACGGAATGTCGACGCCGTACTAGCGTTGCCGCATGTCGCGTGTCCTGGTGCTGAACGCCACGTCAGAACCCATCGGCGTCGTCTCGGATCGTCGCGCCGTCGTGCTCACGCTGGATCGCAAAGTGGAGGTCCTGGTCGAGGCCGACAAGACCTTCGACAGCGAACGCCTGACGGTTCCGGTTCCCGAAGTCGTGCGATTGCGATACTTCGTCAAGGTTCCCTACCAGCGTCACGCGCCACTCAATCGGCGAGCGGTCTTTGCCCGCGACGAGGGCCGCTGCCAATACTGCACCCGGCCGGCCGAGAGCATCGACCATGTCGTGCCCCGCAGCCGTGGCGGAGGACATGAGTGGACCAACGTGGTGGCCTGCTGCCGACGCTGCAACACGCTCAAGGGTGACCGGCACCTCCATGCCTGCGGCCTCGAACTCCGACGCAAGCCTCTCGCCCCCGCCCGACACCTCTGGCTGGCGCTCAGCGTCGGCACCATGCCCGACTCGTGGGGCCCGTTCCTCGGTTCCGCCCGGGCGGCCTAGACTCCATCGGCTTGGCCGGCCATCTCGGTCGACGTGTCGTAGGGCAGCCACAGACCCGCCCAGTAGATTGCCGGGATGCAACCGACGTACGACGCAGAGGCCGACGCCTACCGATTGAAGATCCAGACCTTCCTGGCCGAGAACCTTCCGGCCGACTGGGCCGGTATCGGCGCACTCGATGCCGAAGCGGCGCTTGCCTTCACCCGCGCCTGGCGCGACGTCCTGCGCGACAACCAGCTGCTCGCACCCTCGTGGCCTGTGGTCTACGGCGGTGCCGGCCTCTCCCAGCTCGAGTCGGTGATCCTGGCCGAGGAGTTCCAGAAGGCCGGCGTCCCGACCGGCGGCACGAACGATGCGTTCAGCATCCAGATGGTCGGCAACACCATCGTGACTTGGGGAACCGAGGAACAAAAGAAGCACTTCCTTCCGAAGATCATCTCGGGCGAGCATCTCTGGTGCCAGGGCTACTCGGAACCGAACGCCGGGAGCGACCTCGGCAACCTCGGGTGCCGGGCCATGCTCGACGGCGACGAATGGGTGCTCAACGGCCAGAAGATCTGGACCTCGGCGGGCCACCTCGCCAACCACATCTTCGTCCTCACCCGTACCGATGTCGACGCGCCCAAGCACCGCGGCATCACCTTCCTCCTGGTGCCGATGGATCAACCCGGCGTCGAGGTCCGTCCCATCAGGATGATCAGCGGTGACTCGGAGTTCAACGAGGTGTTCTTCACCGACGCCCGCTGCCCCAAGGAGAACGTGATCGGCGAGGTCAACGGCGGCTGGGCGGTCGCCATGACCCTGCTCGGCTTCGAACGTGGCGAAGCTGCCGCCACCACGCCCGTGGCGTTCAAGGGAGAGTACGACCGCCTCGTCGACCTGGCCCGTAGCCGGAACAAGACCAACGATCCCCTGATCCGCCAGCGCTTGGCCTGGGCCCACTCCAAGGTGCAGATCATGCGCTTCCTGGGCATGCGCACGTTGACCAAGTTCCTCGCCGGCGAGCATCCCGGCCCCGACGCCTCGATCTTCAAGCTCTACTGGTCGGAATACCACCGCCAGGTCACGGAACTCGCGATCGACATCCTCGGCGCCGATGCCCTCACCGTCGAGGGCAAGTTCCCGAACGGCGCCTTCACCACCGATGAACCCGGAGCCGACGCGATCGCTTCGGGGAGCTGGATCGGCACCTTCCTCAATGCCCGGGCGGGCACGATCTACGCCGGCACCAGCCAGGTGCAGCGCAACATCATCGGGGAAATGGTCCTCGGTCTCCCCAAGGAGCCCCGGGCCGATCAGGGTTCGTGGCGCGACATTCCCAAGTGAGCAGACGCCGCCCGCTTCGGCTCCTGGCGGACCGCATTCCCCGAGGATCGCTGTCCGCTCTCGTCGCCGTCTCCCGACGCCCTGATCTCTGGCGTACGGCGCTGGCCACCGTGGCGTCGGTGACGCCCCGCCGCTGGTGGAAACGGCCCCCGTTCCTGCCGTTGCCCGACGCCGCGTGGATGCAGTTCCGGCTCGAGACCGCCTATGGCGGCGACGGCCGTGGGCCGGTTCGGGCCGAGGATCTCATCACCTATCTGGAGTGGCGTCGGAAGCTCTGAGCCTCGCCCCCGGCTGGGTCACCCCATGGATGGAGGAGGGCTGGATGACACCGATTTGCCGGCCGAGACATCGCAGACCGACCGCCGCGGCCCCGATCAACGGGCCCTCGTCGCCACAACCGGCCGGCTCGATCCGAGCCCCCCGGCTGTGATCGAGTCGACAGATTCGATCGACCTCTGCCTGGGCCGCAGTGAAGAACGGTTCCCCGTAACCCAACGCAACCGACCCAGCGACCACGGTGAGTCGTAGATCGAGCAGGTTGCTCACCGACCCGACCGCCCGCCCCACCCACCGACCCACACGCTCGATCTCTGCGGTGGAGGCAGTGGACGGTGCTCGTCCGGTGCGGAAGGCAATGGCCGTTCCCGAGGCCTCGGCCTCGAGCACACCGGGGACATGGCCGGGCAGCGCCAGCCCGTCA
>JAHECQ010000596.1 GCA_024641625.1 Acidimicrobiales bacterium
CCTTGTAGCGGAATCGTTCGATGAATCGTTCGACCTCGGCAACCTTGCGCGCCTGGTTGGCCGCTGCGGCCTCGGCCGCACGAATCCGCTCCTCGCGTTGCACGATGAACTCGGCGAATCCACCCACGTACTCGGTTGCGGTGTTCCAGGCCATTTCGATGACCCGATCGGCCACCCCGTCGATGAAGTCCCGATCATGGGAGACGAACAGCAGTACTCCGGGCCAGGCCTGGAGTTGGGCCTCGAGCCACAGGACGCTGTCGACGTCGAGATGGTTCGTCGGTTCATCGAGCACCAGCACGTCCGGGCGTTGCAGCAGCAGGCGGGCCAGGGCAGCTCGCATCTGCCACCCACCGGACATCTCGGCCAAGGGCCGGTCCATGTCCGCGGCGGTAAAGCCCAGGCCGCCCAGTATTCGACGAGCTTCGGCCTCGATGTGGTAGCCGCCGAGCTGCTCGAACTGGCTCTGCAGTTCGCCATAGCGACCGAGCGCGCGGTCGTGCTCGTCTCCGACTGTCGAAGCGATGACGAGTTCGAGCTCACGCAATTCGGTCTCGATGCCGAGGATGTGCTCAGCCCCTCCGAGTACCTCTTCGATCACCGAGCCGTTCCAGAGTTCGGTGAGCTCCTGGGGCAGGTAGCCGATCCGGGTGTCCTTCGGGCACGAGACCTCCCCTTCGTCGGCCGGCGAGAGGCCGACGATGATCTCCAACAACGTGGTCTTCCCCACACCGTTTCCACCGACGAGCGCCACGCGCCGCCCATTCGTCAGCCGAAAGCTGACGTTCTCGAAGAGAAGTCGAGAGCCGTGGGACTTCTTGAGACCTGAAACCGACAGCACCGGGTAGAGGCTATCGGGCTCGGAGCAGCTGGCTCTCCTGATCGCGAGGCGGACCCGACTTCACGGCCCGGGTGACCCGCGTTGGTTGCTCAGCGCACGAGGTCGGCCGGCTCGGCGATGGGACCAGGCTCGAGCCGTTGGCGCCAGGTGCTCGCATTGGCCACCAGGGCGCTGAACGCAGCCTGCCGACGAGCCTTCAGGCCGGTTGGCTCCTCGAGCTTCTCGGCGTATTGCGCGTTGATGGCATTGCGAAGGATGGTCAGTGACTCTTCCTTGATCTGGGACGCCCGTGACTGGGTGATACCGAGGAAGGCTCCCAGTTCCGTCATCGACCGTCCTTCGAGGAAGTAACCGACAACCACCAGACGGTGCCCTTCGGGAAGCAGCGAGATCGCATCACGCACGAAGCCCTTGAGCTCCCGAAGATCGAGCTCCTCGTCGATGCTGAGCGACATGAGGTCGGCCAGGTTCTCCCCGAGGCTGCGATCTCCATCCATCGGATTCACCATGCGGTCGAGCGAGTCCAGCGATGCACGGTTGATGTCATCTCGAAGCCGTCGCAGGACGTCTTCGGGGACGCCCACGGCCGATCCCAACTCGGTCGGACTGGGGACCCGGCGCACCTCGGAGATGAGGGCCTGTTCCGCAGCCTCGACCCGACGCTCGAGCGCCCGGACACTGCGCGGCGCCCAATCGTCCCGTCGGAGCATGTCGATGACCGCGCCCTCGATGCGGCGGCCGGCGAAGGTGGAGAATGCGACCCCCATCGACGGGTCGAAGCGGGTGGAGGCTTCGATCAACCCGATGAGACCGGTCTGGACGAGATCGTCACGCGAGTAGTTCGAGGGGTACCGGGTGGTCATCCGGGTGACGATGTGCTCGACCAGTGGGATGTTGCGCTCGACCATCTCGCGCTGCTCGGAGCTCAGACGTTCGGACCGGGCACCGGGCTGACGACGATCGGGAGTTGTGGCGACCACGTCATCGTTGCCGCTCCTCGGGGCGGATCGAGCCGCAGAAGTCGCCGATCGAGTTGATCGTTCCCTGGCGGACATGATGGGATGCGTCGCTGATTCCACCGTCATGATTGCGAGTCTCCGTCTCGTTCACTCTCTGGTTGCTTGCTGAAGTGCCATCGCAGATTCGTTCGGCCCAGGCAGTAACTTGGGCGTGACCCGCTCACCTGTGTCCTTGGTTGGCGCTGCGTGTCGCTCCGTTGCGCTGGTTCTCCATCGACAGGACCTGCGTGTTCATGAAGCTTTCCGCCATGTTTTTTTCCGAGGTCGAGTCCATGCGCACGAGCGGTTCTCACGAAGGAGTTCCATGTACGAACGAGACCAAGCCCTCCACAACCTGGGCATCGTGGTGCTCGAGTCCGAGCCCGGGCATGCCGTGACCCAATTGGAGGTCGGCGACCAACACCTCAACGGGCTCGACGTCGGGCATGGAGGTGTCCTGTTCACCCTGGCCGACGCGGCAATGGCGTATGCGTCCAACAGCGGCCTACCCGATGACCAACTCGCCCTGGCCCTCGGCGGCGAGATCGACTTCTTGCGGCCCGTTCGACTCGGCGCGACCATCACCGCTCGGGCGGTGACCGTCGCCACGACCGGACGAACATCAGTCCACGATGTTCGGCTGACCGACGAGGACGAGCACGTCGTTTGTCTGTTCCGTGGCCGAACCCGACAGGTCGCTCGCCGCTGATTCGAGGCGCACCGCTCAGACGGTCGCGACCGTGTGGGAGACCCGCAGGGCTGCCTCATCCTCGGGTACGGGGTGACCGACGAAGTACCC
>JAHECQ010000597.1 GCA_024641625.1 Acidimicrobiales bacterium
ACATCAGCTTCCCAAGCTGAATACGCGAGTTCGATTCTCGTCACCCGCTCCAGTGAGCACTGTCCCCGCCTCGTTGGTCCTGAGCCATCGGCCAGAGGTTCGGCACCGTCGTTGCCTGTTCTCGGCACGGGCAGTCCCTCGGCAGGAAACGAGTTCGATCAGCGGATCAACGCAACACTGAAGAGTCACCCATCGATGGGGGACGGTCGAGGGAGGCAACGCCGACGGTGCGCTCAGCTCGTACCGGAGCGAACCGATGCAGACGACCAGGCCAGCGGGCGCGTCCCCAGCGGTCGACCCACAGCCCGAAGCCCACGAAGAACATCGCTACCAGGCCATCCGCCCACCAATGGTGCCCAGTGGCCGCCACGACCCAGATCGTGATGAACAAATGGGTCACGATCGGCCAGCGCCAACGACTGGTGGTGACCGAGAAGACACCGAGGGACACGATGGCCGCCCAGGCCACGTGAATCGAGGGCATGGCCGCAAACTGATCGGAGACGCCGGTCCCGACCGGTCCGTAGACCGAGATACCGACGCGGTTCGAGAGATCGACGAACCCGAACTCGGGCAGGAACCGAGGAGGAGCGACCCGCAGGAACCGGATCAGCAAACAGAAGCCGGTCACGACGGCGAGAGCTGTCCGCCACGTGCGGTACTGATCGCGGTGCCGGACCCACATCCAGATGAGGAATGCGATCAGGGCCGGCACGTGAACGGTGGCGTAGTAGACGCTGACAAACCAGGCGACGCGATCGTGCACCACCACCCAACGTTGAATGGCGGCTTCCGAAGGAAAGAAGAGTCGATCCTGCCAGAGGGCAATCTGTCGAGCACGACCCAGCGCTCCCTCTTCGTGGGCAATGGGCAGCATCCGGGCCACTCGCCACAACGAGTACAAACCGGACACGAACGAGAACTCCCACGCCGCAGGGATCAGGGCGAGAGAGACACGACTCGGGCGAACATGTCGAAGGACGAGCACCAGGCACGCGCTGATCAACGCTGCGATTGCCGACTCATCCCAGGTTGGCCAAGGCACTCGAGTCACCTCCTTGCACGTCTCATTTCGCTGCGTCAGCCTAAGTCCTCTGGCCTCACGCGCCAGCCCCTCGGTGAACATGATCGTGCAGAGGTCCGTTCACCGACCTCGAACACTCATCGCCGACCATCCCTCCCGCCACCATCGCGGTGACATGGGTCGCACGCCACCTGAGAGTCAGCTGTGAATCGCCATGGCTGAGGACTCGGGAACGAACGGCCTGCATACCGTGGTCCGATGGATCAGTTTCAAGGACTCCCCACCCACCCGTTGATCGTTCACATTCCGGTTGCCATGCTTCCCCTGGCTGCCTTCGGTGTGTTGGTCATGCTCATCAAGCGCCAGTGGTACGACCGCTACAAATGGGCCGTGCTCCTGGTTGGTGCAATCGGAGCGTTCGGCACGTTCCTCGCCACTGCCAGCGGCGAGGGTCTGCAATCGCTGATGACCAAGCGCGGTGGCGAGGACGCGCTCCGCAACATTCATGACCACGCTCAAGCGGGTGAGCTGGCTCGCACCCTGGCCGTCGCGTTCTTCGGTGCCCTCGCTGCGTGGGTGGTCATCCCCTGGTTCCTGGAACGCCAGGCAGGCAAGGCAGTCGAAGGAGCGCCCGTACGGATGCTGAAGCCCTGGATGCAGTCGATGCTCATGGCGGCGGTGGCGATCACCGCCATCGCGTCGGTGGCCAGCGTGATCGCCGCTGGGCATTCGGGTGCGAGCAGCGCGTGGGACGCCTACAACACGAGTTCGGTCGACCACGATGGCGACAGCGACTGACGACAAGCCTCGTCGGCCAACGACGTCGGAGCAGCATGAGGTCACCGACGAACATCGAGGCGGCGCGGGAACCCGATGCGAACTCCGACCCCTGGTGACCAATGAGCAATCGGCGGCGTCTCCACCGCCGGCAGGCCGGCGCGTCGCTCGCTGTAGAGCCGCCAACGAGCGGTGAGGAAATGATCCAAGGGGCCGAGCTCGTCGGCACTCGAGCGCTCCCCGACTCCGAGCGAGACACAGGAGCTGACCCCCTTGGGGCCCGGCCGGCGCCGCTGGGTGTGGTAGGTGAAGGTTGAACCCACCGGCTGATCGTGGGACGACCGCTCGAGGCTCATGCTCGCCCAGTAGTACGGCAGCCGATAGGTGACCCGGGCGTCGCCACCGCAGCCCAGCGAGCCGCTTCGAGCGAGAAGAACCAGACGCCACGCGTGCCGTCGGCGGTCTTGACGTACGTGCGCACATTGGTCTCACAGAAGTGGGAGATCCACGGCAGGGCCGGGATGCCCGGCGGACGCACCTCCATCATGAACGGCACCAGCCCGACCCATGCACGACCATCGAAGGTGTCGACCATCAGATCGGCGGGGAGCAACCGCTGAACCACCTCCGGATCGAAGTCCCAATGCAGGAAAGTCAACAGGTCCCAACGTTGCGCCATGGGCGTGCGTCGTACCGTCACGTCACAGGCCGGCCCGATGATCGGCCCACGCCCCCATCAGCATGATCCACGGCAAGGTCCATCGGGTCATCGTCGCCCGGCTGACCCGCAACACCAACCTTCCAGGCACAACCCGCCGCTGCATGCCACTCGACGG
>JAHECQ010000598.1 GCA_024641625.1 Acidimicrobiales bacterium
AGGCGTCAGACGTCGAACATCGTGATCGCCGTCGCGGTCGGCGTGGTTGCGGTGCTCATCATCGGCTACGCGTGGTGGGCGGCCAATGACGAAGGTCCCACTGATGCCGCGCTGCCGACCCTCGTGCAGGAGCAAGGGGGAGGCGTCGTGGTCGGTGACGGCCCAGTGGATGTGGCGTTGTGGGAGGACTTCCAGTGCCCTGCCTGCAAGGCCTTTGAGCAGGCGAATGGCGCAGCCCTCGAGAAGCGCGTGGACGCAGGGGAGATCACCCTGACGATTCACCCCTTGTCGTTCCTGAACCAGAACCTGGGCAACACCTCGTCGTCCGAGGCGGCCAACGCCTTCGGATGCGCCGCTGACGCCGGTTCGAAGCAGGCCCTCGACTTCCACCTGACGGTCTACGCGAACCAGCCCAAGGAGTCACCCGGTCAGCCCGCCTGGAGTACCGACGACCTGATCGGGTGGGGCAATGACGTCGGCATCGAGGGGGAGGACTGGACCACCTGCGTGACTGACCAGACCTACGCCGGCTGGGTCGAGCAAGTGGCCGCGAGCCAGAGCGGGGCTGGGATCACCGCCACGCCCACGATCTTCGTCGACGGTGAGAAGTTCGACGTCGCCACCGGCGACCTGGACGCAGCGATCGACGAGGCGCTCAAAGCCGCCCAGCAATGATCGCGGAGTTCTGATGCTCTCCATCCCGAGCCCTGGCGACGGCGTCTGGAACATCGGGTTCTTCCCGCTGCGGGGCTATGCGGTTGCGATCATTGTCGGCATCGCGCTGGCCATCTGGATAGGCGACCGCCGTTGGCGGGCCAGGGGTGGCGAGCGTGGCGTCGTGGTGGACGTTGCGGTGTGGGCCGTTCCGTTCGGCATCATCGGCGGTCGGCTCTATCACGTCATCACCTCACCGGCTGCCTACTTCGGCGAGGGCGGCGACCCGATGGGGGCCTTCCGGATCTGGGAGGGCGGCCTCGGGATCTGGGGTGCGGTGGTGCTCGGAGGTGTCGGCGCCTGGATCGGCGTTCGACGGCGTGGCATCCCGCTGCCTCCTTTTGGTGATGCCTTGGCTCCGGGTATTGCGGTCGCGCAGGCTGTTGGCCGGTGGGGAAACTGGGTGAACCAAGAGCTCTTTGGGGGTCCGACCACGCTGCCATGGGGTGTCGAGATCGACCTGGCACATCGGCCGGCGGACTATCTGGACTCTCCCACCTTCCATCCGACCTTTCTCTACGAGTCGCTGTGGATGGTGGCCGTGGCCGGCATCCTGGTCGTGGCGGACCGGCGATGGCGGCTTGGCCATGGGCGCGTGTTCGCCCTTTACGTCGCGTTGTACGCCCTCGGCAGACTTCCGATCGAGCTGTTGCGGATCGACCCGGCAAACGAGATCGCGGGGCTCCGTGTCAACGTGTGGGTCTCCATGGTGGTGCTGACGGGCGCTGTGCTCTATTTCGTGATCTCCTGGCGAAGGACTCCTGGACGTGAGTCACCGGAGCTGTTGCGCGGGCGGTCCCCTTCGGAGACCACCGTGGCTGACGTCGAATCGACCGAATCGACCGAAGGGTCGTCATGAGTGAGCGAGCGTTCGAGATCCATCATTCGCACCGGGATGTCACCGGTGGCTGGCTGCGCCCGGCTGTCTTCGGCGCCAGCGATGGGCTCGTCTCCAACTTCGCCCTCATCGCTGGTGTCGCCGGGGGTGCCGCAGCTACGGGGGCAGACAGCACCGCTGTGGTGATCGCCGGGCTGGCCGGCCTGGTCGCCGGCGCCGCCTCGATGGCGGCCGGCGAGTACGTCAGTGTGGCGTCACAGAGCGAATTGGCCGAGGCCGAGATCGAGCTGGAGCGTCGCGAGCTCGTCAATCGTCCCGAGGCTGAGGAGAAGGAGCTGGCCGAAACCTTCCAGCGACGGGGACTGACTGCTGAGCTCGCCGGCGAGGTCGCTCGAGAGCTCTCGCGTGATCCCGTCACCGCGCTCGAGGTGCACGTTCGCGAGGAGCTCGGGGTCGACGTGGACGACCTGCCGTCGCCGATGACGGCCGCGGTGTCCAGCTTCCTCTCCTTCAGCGTCGGCGCGCTGATCCCTTTGTTTCCCTACCTGTTCGGGGCGCAGTCCATTGCGCCGGCGCTGCTGGTGTCATTCGTTGCGCTGTTCGGCGTCGGAGTCCTGGTCTCACGGGTCACCGTGCGGTCGTGGATCTTCTCCGGAACGCGACAGCTGGTGCTCGGGGCGGTGGCCGCCGGGGTCACGTACCTGGTCGGGTCGATGGTGGGGTCCGGGATCGGCTGACGCCTGCGCGGCGAGCGGGTAGCGGAGTCTGCGATCCGGGGGCGGGACCAGGCGCCAGCTCCCGCCGATCTGGACGAACTGCCACCCTGCGTCGTGGACTTTGCGATGGTGCGGCCGGCATAGCAGGACCAGATTGTTCAGTGAGGTCGAGCCGCCCTCGGCCCAGTGGACGATGTGATGGGCCTCGGTCCACGCCGGCGGGCGGTCGCATCCCTCGGCCACGCAGCCGCGATCGCGCACGATCAGGGCGTGGCGCAGGTGCGCCGGCACGGTCCGGGTAGCGCGTCCGACGTCGATGGGCTGCGACGGCGGATCGATGACGATGCGCGTGACCTCTGCGTCACAT
>JAHECQ010000599.1 GCA_024641625.1 Acidimicrobiales bacterium
CCTTCGCGGCTCGTCACCAGAATCCGGACCCCTGGACACTGCCGCAGCAGAACGTCGGCGGTCGCAGCAACTGCGCTCACGACGTGTTCCGCGTTGTCGAGGACCAACAAGACCTCCCAGCCTACGAGGTCTCTCACCAATTCAACAAGCGGTTCAACATCACCGCGTCGCCGCATCCCGAGACAAGAAAGGACAGCGCCGGCGACTTCGGATGGGTCCCGTACCGGGGCCAGCTCGACCAGCCACGCACCATGGGCAAATTCCGAAGCGAACTCGGCTGCAGCCTGTACCGCGGTCCGTGTCTTTCCCACACCCCCAACACCAGTGAGAGTAACCAACCGGTCGGACCTCACCCCAGACGCCACGGCATCCAGAAGCTCCTCCCGACCAAGGAAGCTGGTCAACTGGATGGGCAGGTTTCCAGGTACCTGATCCAAAGTTCGGGGCGCCAGCGTGACCGGGCCCGTGCCCGGCACATCGACCCTCATCAACCGTATCGGTTCGCTCAGATCGCGCAGCCTTCTCTCGCCCAGATCCACGAGGTTCGTTTCGGCCGCGAGGGAACCGGTCACCGCAGAACATAAGACCTGCCCGCCGTTGGCCGCCGACATGATCCGCGCTGCCCGATTCAACACCCGCCCGAAATAGTCGCCATCCCGCTCCTGAGCCTCACCGGTGTGCAATCCCATGCGAACCCTGATAATCGTCGCCTCCGGCCACGGCTCAGCGGTCAACCCGCGTTGAGCAGCAATTGCGGCTTCTACAGCGTCGCCAGCGCGAGTAAACGCCGCTGCGAACGCGTCACCCGCAGTCGAGAACACGTATCCGCCGTGACCCTCGATCGCCGAACGAAGAATCTCATCGTGACGCTCCAGTGCAGCCCGCATCTCGGACGCACACTCTTCCCACAACCGCGTCGACCCCTCGATATCGGTGAACAGAAACGTCACCGTTCCTGTCGGTCGCTCAACCATGCCACGCAGCATCCCACGCCGATCGGTAACGACGCCGAGAACAACCGGAAATCGGCATGCTGACCCGCCCGCTCATGCCGGTTTGAGAGCTCGGGGTTCAACGCTGTTAGGGCAGTGAGCCGATGAACTCCACGGGAGCGAGTACCCCGCCGGTGATCGCTGCGCGGAGGTTGCCCAGCTTGAGACGGGTGTCGCCACCGATGATGAGGTGCAGACCCAAGGGAGGTGGCCCTGAACTCTCGACCGCCCGCCGCGCCTGAGTCTCATAGAACTCCAACGCGAATCGGCGGCGGTCCCGTGCCGACACTTCGAACCCCGCGGCCTCCAACGCCAACCGATACTCCTCTCCATCAGCAACGAAACTGTGCGACGGATCGCTCGCCCACGGCACGGGAAACACGATCTCACCCTCACCCTGGCGGACGACGTCATACACACCCAGCCGCCCCCCAGGGCGCAGCACCCGGGCAATCTCCGCGAACAACGCCGCCTTGTCGGCGATGTTCATCCCGACATGCAACTGCACCGCCCGGTCAAACGAGTCATCCTCGAAGGGCAACTCCAGCGCAGAACCAGCCTCAAACCCGACCAGATGACTCAGCCCCGTCCATCCGGTCAGCGTTCGGGCCACATCGACATAGGTCGGACTGAGATCGATACCCATGACCTCGCAGCCCGTCGTGGACGCAAAGAACCGTGACGTGCCTCCGATCCCGCAACCGATGTCCAGCAACCTCGCTTGAGAGCTGACGCCGAGCTGTTGGCTCAGCTCCACCGTCGCAGACCGTCCACCGATGTGGAACTCGTCCACCGGGGCGAGATCCTCCAACGTCGCTGTCTGCGGCGATCTGCCCAATTCCGACAACCCCGCCTCGATAGCAGCGAGCAGACCCGCGCCCCCGTAATGCTCAACCAGATCCGAATCCTGACCCATGCCTCTCCCCCTTCGACCGCGACACATGGTCGCGCACATCCGGTAACAGCGCCGGGCCCTATCCGTGGACCTCCGCTCAGACCCATCCCAACATGCCGGTGTGCGCGCTTTTTGAGAGGCTGGTCAGTCCGCATGAATCGCGGCGACGAATGCGTCCGGTTGTTCCATCGGCGGGTCGTCTGCGGCCCGGTCGATGACACAAAGCGGCCAACCGAACCGACTGCCGGCGGCCTCGGCAATGCGGAGGCGGTTGGCGCGGTCGTGCCGTCCCCACACCAGTTGTGTCGGTACGGAGATCGACTCGAGATCGTCTCTTGGGATCGGTGGCACGCCCAGCTCACTCATGAGCGTCTTCGTGGCGGCCTTGACGCCGGGGTCCTTGGCCCGGTCGATTGAGTACTGTCGGAGCGCTGCCCACTTGTCGCCCATTGCCTGTTCAACGGTGTCGGCGTTGACGAGGCATTGGGACATGAACCGCCGATGAGATCGTTCACCGGGCCGGATCATGAACCGGATGAGACCTAGAGCGAATCGCGGGTGGGGCCGGAACTTCGCGAGTCCAAGCGTGTCGACGAGCACCAGTCGATCGACCTTGCCAGGCCGGTTCGCGGCGTAGCGGGCGGCCACGGATCCACCGAGAATGTGGCCGACCAGCACGGGCTGTTCGTCGCAACGCTGGTCGATCAGTGCGTCCAACCAGGCGAACATCCGGTCGGCGTCCAACCC
>JAHECQ010000600.1 GCA_024641625.1 Acidimicrobiales bacterium
CACCGTTCCCACCTCGATCTGGCTGATGAAGATGATCGCCGGCAGGGCCCGCCCCCGGTTCATCTCGCAATGGCGTTACACCGGCAGTCTCAACGCTCAGGCCGAGGAGGTGTTCACCGGACACGCGATCGTGAAGAGTTTCGGCCGTCAGCGTGACGTCGAGAAGCGATTCAGCGACGACAACGATCAGCTCTACGACGCCAGCTATGCCGCCCAGTTCACCGCCGGCCTCATCCAGCCGGCCATGGTGTTCATGGGGAACATCCAGTTCGTGCTCATCGCCGTGGTCGGCGGATTGCGCATCGCCAGCGGGGCCATTTCGATCGGGGACATGCAGGCGCTCATCCAGTACGCGCGCCAATTCTCCCAGCCACTCACCCACCTGGCCTCGATGACGGCGACCTTCCAATCGGGGATCGCCTCCCTGGAGCGAGTGCTCGAACTCCTCGACGCCGAGGAGGAGTCGGTCGAGCAGCTCGACACCGAGAACCCGCCGGCCGTTCGGGGAAGGGTGGTGTTCGACAACGTGTGGTTCTCCTATACCCCCGGCTCTCCTCTCATCGAAGGCCTCAACGTCGTCGCCGAACCAGGCCAGACGATTGCGATCGTCGGCCCCACCGGGGCCGGCAAGACCACCTTGGTCAACCTGCTGATGCGGTTCTACGACCTCGACGCGGGCAGCATCAGCCTGGACGGGCGTGACATCGGCAGCTTCCCCCGCAAGGAACTCCGTTCCGAGATCGGGATGGTGCTCCAGGACACCTGGCTCTTCGGGGGAACGATCCGGGACAACCTCGCCTACGGGAACCCCGACGCGACCGACGAAGAGATTCGCGAGGCCGCCCGCGTCACCTTCGTCGACCGCTTCGTTCACTCGCTGCCCGACGGCTACGACACCCTGGTCAACGACGAAGGCGACAATCTGTCGGCCGGAGAGAAGCAGCTCATCACCATCGCCCGGGCCTTCCTCGCCGATCCGTCGATCCTGATCCTCGACGAGGCCACGAGCTCGGTCGACACCCGCACGGAGGTTCTCATCCAGGAGGCGATGAACGCCCTGCGGTCGCAACGAACCAGCTTCGTCATCGCCCACCGCCTGTCGACGATTCGCGGCGCGGACGTCATCTTGGTCATGGACGGTGGAGGGATCGTCGAGCAGGGCGACCACGACGACCTGATCGGTCGGGACGGTCCTTACGCCCGGCTCTATCATGCCCAGTTCGCCGGCCAGGCCACCTGACCCGATGGACCCTTCCGTGTACTCCTCATCCCCGACGAGGCCGGCGCCTGCTGTCCGCGCCGGTGCACCCTGCACCATGATCGACCCACAAGTGACCTTCGGCTCTGGCGCCGCTCGGTGTCTCGGACGATGATGGGTCACCTTTGTCTGGAGCTCCAATGAACCAACCAAGAACCATCCTCGCAGCCATCGAGTTGCCCGCCTCGGCAGCCGCACTCGGCCCGGTCGCCGATCTCGCCCGCGCTGCGGGCTGGAACATCCGCGTGGTTCATGTCGCCGCACCGGATCCGGTCTTTGTCGGGTTCGACGAGACCGGCGGCGCCTACGACATCGATCGACGCGAGGACCACCTCGAGCGCGAGGCCGGGGAACTGGCAGCGCTGGGTGCCGAACTGGCCGCCACCGGTCTCGACGTCGAGACCGAGTTGCTCAAGGGCCCGACCATCGAAACCCTGATCGCCGACGCCGAGGCCCACCACGCAGCCATGATCGTGTTGACCGACCATCGGCACCGTCTCATGCATCGAGTCGTCTTCGGGAGCGTTGCGTCCGGCTTGCTCAAAGCCTCGCCGATCCCGGTACTCGTCCTTCCGCCCGTCACCGACGAACCCGCCGACACCGGCCTCCCGACTGCGGTCACCCGCCTGATCGACGTGATCGATACCCAGGAGCCGACACCAGAACTCTCATCGCTGCGAGTCGACGCCGAGGCTGCTCTCGGCGGCTCGGCCCCCTCCTCGGCCGAGGCGGAGGACGAGGACGAGGACGGCTTGATCAACCGACTGCGGGACACGGTTCACCACTTCGAGACCGACCACCCGAGCCTCGTCCGGGCACTCAACGATGTCAGCTACTACCTGAGTGGAAGCGGCCTCTGAGCGACCGCCGACCATTTGTCGGCGATCGCTCCGGGGATGTCGCTCGGTGCATGCTCGCCCGGCGCAGCCTCGACCGTCAGTGGGCGAATCGGACGTTGGGGAGCACTCGACCCACCGCCTTGGGCAGCCACCATGCCTTCTCACCGATCAGATAGAGGACCGCAGGGACCAACACCAACCGAATCAGGAACGCGTCCAGCAACACTGCGGTGCCGAGGATCAATCCCATCTCCTTCATCGGGAGTGTGCCGGCAATGGCGAAGGTGTAGAACACTCCGATCATCACCCCGGCAGCGGCCACGATCGGCCGACCCGTGTGGGCAATCGAGCCGCGAACGGCCTCGGCTGCATCATGTGACCGCTCGAAGTGTTCCCGAGTGGAAGCGAGCAGGAACACGGTGTAGTCCATCGAGATGGCGAACACGAGTGCGAAGAAGAACAGCGGCGCCCACGAGGTGAGGTAACCCTGACTCTCGAACCCCATTGGGCCGGCGGCCCAGCCGTGCTGGAA
>JAHECQ010000126.1:0-6848 GCA_024641625.1 Acidimicrobiales bacterium
CGCAATTCTTGTTCCTCGGCCCATCGCTCGGTCTCATCGCGCACCACTGCAGCAATACCCGACACGTCGCCGATGGAATCCGTCAGCAGCGACACGGTGAAGGCGATCGATCGACGACCACCATCGGCGTGTAGTGCCGGCACCCGCAACAGGTCGTCGCCGTAGCGGGTCTCGCCGGTGTCCATCACCCGCCGGTACCCGGCCCAGTGCGCCGGGCGTTGTTTCTCGGGGATGATCAGGTCCAGCGACCGACCGATGGCGTGGTCGGCGTCCCACCCGAAGATCCGTTGTGCAGCCGCGTTCCAATAGGTGATGGTGCCGATGCTGTCGCAGATGATCACTGCGTCGGCCAAGGCGTGCACGAGCCCGGCCAGGGCGGCATCGTCGATGTCCCGGGATCTGTTCACCTCGTCACCGCCTCGGTCACCATCGAAGCCTCGGCCACCGACGTGCCATCCAGTTCCCGCAGCAGTTCGGCCCGAGCCCGCAACCACGGAACGTGCAACGCACAGGTACCGGACGAATCGCAGGGCCGCTCCGCCAACACACACCGCCCCGAATCGGTCGGGCCCTCGATGGCCTCGATCACAGCCAACACCGACACGGACCCGGGATCCACCGCCATCGAGTATCCACCGAGCGGGCCCGGATCCGACCGCACCCACCCCTGGCGCACCAACGGATGCAGCACCTGAGGGACGAATCCTGACGTCGATCCGACCGATTCCGCCAGTGCCGGTCCCTTGACCCGCCCCGGCGCCTCGGCCAACACCCGCATGGCTCGCACTGCCAGATCGCTCTTGCGCGTCACCTCGAGTCGCATACTTCAAAACTAGTCAAATTGCTGTCCGGAGCAACTCCACACGAGGCATCTCCAAACCCGCCGAACTCGACCACATCGATCTGATGCGGACACCGTGTGGGTGCGGTCGAGCATCGAGGCGATCCGGGCGGTGTCGAGGCGTCGACCCGATCTGGTGTTGCTGGACCTCGGTCTCCCGGACCTCGACGGCCTCGACGTGTGTCGCCGCCTCCACGCCCTCGGCAGCGGTCTGACCGAGAACTACCACCTCGAGCTCCCGACAGATTTCACCTGGGTGGATGGACGCGCGTGTCGGACAGGGTGCCCCACCTCGCCTCGTTGGTCGGATCAGCTCCGTTGGTCGATCAGGTGTGTTCAGCTCGCAATGGGGTGACCGGCGAGGAAATCGATGAGTGCCCCCGCCATGTCCTTCGGATTGTCCATTTGCAGCAGGTGGGTTGCGCCCGCCAGCGTGAACGGCTCCGACGACGGCAGCCACTCGACCAATCGTTCGTGACTCTGAGCGAAGAGTTCCGCAGTGTCGGCGCCCCGTACCGTCAACGCCGGCTGGGTCACCGATCGAGCTTGCTGCTCGCTGTACTCCCATGCCCCGAGCGCTGCGAGATCGCCGGCGAACAAGGTCGACACATCATCGAGCGCTTGCCGGTACCAGCCTCGGTCGAGCACCCCGTTCAGCCTCTCGATCGCGTCGTCGCCGCCGACTGCAGACAAGAAGGCCTGCAGAGCGCCTTCGTGGTCGCCCGAGGCGAAGATGGCACCGATGGCCTCCACGCCGGCGACGAACTCCGTGCCTGCGGGTACGGTCAGCAGTGCCGGTTCCAGCAACCCCAGGCTGTGCACCCGATCACCGGCGTCGTCCGCGAGTTGCAGCGCCACCACGCCGCCATAGGAGTGGCCGGTCACGTGCGCTGTCTCGATGCCGAGATGGTCGAGCAACGCCACCGCGTCGCCGGCCTCTGCGGCGATGGTGTTGCCCTCGCGAAACGGCGAACTGCCACAGAACCCGCGCCGGTGATAGGTGATCGTCTGGAACGTCGTTGCCAGCTGATCGGTGATCGGCTCCCACGCGTCAGCGATCATCGCGCCGTGGATCAACAGCAACGGTTCACCCCTGCCTCGCACCTCGAACTCGATCATGGCATCGCCAAGAGTCACGGTGTTCATCATTCCCCTCCTCACCGCCGGTCCCTCGCCGGCGGTGCCCTGGGTGCAACGCTAGCACCGCGTCCACGGGCGCTTCTCCCAGTGCTTCGTCATCACGTTTTGACGTCCGGCGGTCATCACCCATTGGCAGCTCTCGTCATGGCCGGTGTGCGCGTTCCTCGCTCGGTCCGACGTTGAGCTCACATAACGTCATGGCGCCACTGGCAATGGCGATGTGGGAGAAGGCCTGGGGGAAGTTGCCGAGTTGCCTCTTGCTGATGGGGTCGTACTCCTCGGAGAGGAGACCGACGTCGTTGCGGAGCATCAACAGACGATCGAAGAGCGCCGTGGCGTCGGCGTGACGACCCATGAGAGCGAGGCAATCGACGAGCCAGAACGAACACAGGAGAAACGCCCCTTCTTGCCCGCCGACCCCGTCTCCGCTCAGCGCCGACGCGGCGTCGCCGACTTGGTAGCGCATGATCAGCCCGTCAACCGCAAGCTCACGTTGAATGGCATCCACGGTTGCCACCACCCGTGGATCGGTCGCCGGCAGGAAGCCGACGAGCGGAATCATCAGCGTGGCGGCGTCGAGCGCCTTGCTTCCGTAGGACTGCGTGAACGCTCCTGCGTCGTTCACCGCGTTTGCGCAGACCTCGGCATGGATGCGGCTGCGTTCCTCACGCCACCGAACGGCATCACCTTCCAACCCGAGTTGTTCGACCGTCTTGACCGCACGATCGAAGGCGACCCAGGCCATGACCTTCGAATGGGTGAACTGGGCCTTGCCGCCTCTCACCTCCCAGATGCCTTCGTCGGCATGCTGCCAGTTCCCTTCCAGCCATTCCATCATCGCCAGCTGGATGCGCCACGCGTTCTCCTCAGGTGCCAGACCACTCAGTCGGGCTTGGTGCATGGCGTCCATGACCTCGCCGAACACGTCGAGCTGCACCTGATCGGCCGCCCCGTTGCCGACCCTGACCGGTTTGGAACCCTCGAATCCATCGAGCCACGGAAGCTCGAGCTCCGGCAGGCGGCGTTCACCAGCCAGGCCATACATGATCTGGAGTCGTGACGGGTCGCCGGCGACCGCTCGCACGAGCCAGTCTCGCCACGAACGGGCGTCACCGATGCAGCCGGCCTTCAGTAACGCCAGGAGTGTGAAGGTGGCGTCTCGCAACCAGCAGTACCGATAGTCCCAGTTGCGTGAACCACCGATCCATTCAGGAAGCGAAGTCGTCGCCGCGGCCACGAACGATCCGGTTGCCGCGTGGGACAGACCCTTCAGCACGGTCAACGACGTGTGCACTTCGCTTCGGTAGGCACCGTCGTAGCTCAGGCCCGACGACCAATCGGTCCACCACTCGAGGGTCTCGTCGAGGATCGAGTCGACATCGATCGGCTCGGGGATCGGCAGATGCGACTCGAACCAGGCCAGGTCGAAGCCGATGCGATCTCCGGCACGGACGGTGAACTCACCCACGGTGCAGAACCCCTCGCCATGCATCTCGACGGGCGTACGCAGGATGAGCGCCTCGGGCCCGGCAACTGCACAGACGTGACCGGGCCGCCCGGTGACCCAAGGGATGATGCTGCCGTAGTCGAATCGCACCCGCAGCTCGCTTCGCATCGTCACCGACCCGCTGCGACCCTCGACCCGACGCACCAGGCGGTGAACATCCCCGACCGGCACCAGGGCATCGACCACGGCAACCACACCGGAATCAGTGGAGTGAACGGTCTCGAGCACCAGGGAACCGGGCTGATAGCTCCTCACCGATCGGGTCGTGCCCAGCGGCGCCAGCGACCAGTGGCCGTTGTCGTTGGTTCCCACGAGCGATGCAAAGCAGGCACCAGAGTCGAATCGTGGAAGACAGAGCCAATCTATCGACCCGGCCAACGACACAAGACCGGCGGACTTCGAGTCACTCAACAGTGCATAATCCTCGATGCGTCTCATGCTGCAGTCCTAGCCGTCAACTGAGTCATCTGCCGCTGTAGACCGGCGCCTCGGGGAAGAAGCCGGCCCAGGCGAACCAGAACTCATTGCGATGCGGCACCGTTTCCAGTTGCTCTCCGCGGAGAGGACCCTCGACAGCCTGACCGAGCAGCGACCAGGTGGTGCCGGTCTCGGCATCGGTGAAGCGGTCACCGCCCACGCTCGAGAAGGTCAGCACCTCCGCACCGATCTGACGGCTGAACGCGATGCCAGTGCCGATCGCCTGTCCGTCGGCGATGTTGCCGGCGTCGAGCGCATCAGCGGTGTCGCCACCCCAGAAGACTGCGATCGGGACGTCACCCACCTCGTCATTGACCACTCGCTCTTCACTGATGACGGAGAACGGGTACGCCTTGTCGTTGTCTTCGAGGTTCACACCAACGACCCGGGAAAGGGCGGGGAAGCGCGGATCTGGCTCGTCGGAGAACAGGAACGGGGACTCACTGGAGCTGTAGGACGGGTAAGGGTTGGCTCCGTAGATGGTGCCATACCCCGTTTCGCGTGAGAGCGACAGCGCGTCGGGGAAGGCCTCGGCCGCGTCTTCATAGGACACGATGGAAGTTGGGATCACGTCGAGCCGGGTCCCGGCGAGTGCACCGACCACCGCCTCGCCGGTGATCTGTTGCCAAAGCGTCGTCGTTCCTTCGTCCCACATCACCAGATCACTCTTTCGCAGCAAGCCCGACACCCCGAAGCGCAGGGCTGTTCCATCGACGCGGGCATCGAATGCGACTGCCGTGTTGCACAGCGGGCAGAACGTGACCACGACCGGTAGGTCGCCGTACCGGTCGTTGACCACCTCGTGCCGGGTGAGGATCGACAGCGGATAGAAGCGGACTTCGTCGTTGAACTGTACGAGCGCTCCCGGCTCACGACCTCCGAGCCAGGATGCTGTGGCGATCGGCTCGAATCTGGGCGTATCGATGGGCGGAATACGGTCGCGGGGATCGATGGTCGGGATACCGAGGAGGAACTCCTCGAGGGCGACGGTCCGGCGGCTCCAGTCCGTGGGCCACTCCGAGGTGGCCTGGGCCACATCACTACCGAGGCCGGAGGGTGGGCCCTCGACGATGGACGACGCGTCAACGGTGCCGCTGCTCACCCCTCCCTCCAAGTCAAGTGGACGATCGGTCTCCGTCGGTGAGAACGACTCGGCCGATGGGCTGACCTGTGTCCGGTCAGAGGCGTCGACTGGGTCGTCGTCGCCCTCAGCGCTCGATGCCGCCCCACATGCGGTCGCCCCGATGGTCAGCCCGGCCATCAGGACGACGACGCGAGACCTCTGCTTCGTGATGGTGACCAGGTTGTACATGCGAGCCCTCGTTCCGTCGGGTGGATACGAGGTTGCAACACATCGGAGGCGGAAATGATTCAACGGTTGGCTGCCGCCGGTTCCACGCAACCTCGACTCAAACCAGAAGCGGGCGCCATGGATGGGCCGACACCACCTCCTGCGAGCGGGTCACGACGGTACCGACATCGCCGGCGGCCAGGCCCAGCATCCGCAGGAGCAGAGCGACGACCGCCTCCTGCTCGGTCCGGGTCGACTCGCCCAACACGCGCGAACGCATCGACTGGAGGCTGGTGCCGAGCACTGCGTTCACCGGCGCCTCACCCGGGGCAACATCGAAACGCCCCACCCGCACCCCGTCCTCCAACGCACGGCGGACGATACTGCGGACCCGGACCCGAAAGTCAGGTAGCACCCCGACCATGGCGACGAAGGCAGCCGAGGCAATGGGATCGTCCTCCGCCAAGTCGAGCAGCTGGAGAGTACCGATGGCCACCCGGGCCGCCGGGTCATGTTCGATCGACTCGAGCACCCCGGTGGCGATCTCGACTCCCTGCCCGAGATGCTCGGCGACCTCGGCCACCAGCTCGGACACGGAAGAGAAATGGTTGTAGAAGGTGCCGGCCGAGGTCCCGGCCAGCGTCGTGAGCTGGGCCACGGTCAAGGAGTCGGGCCCGGTCGAGGCCAGCGCCTGTAGGCCCGCTCGGAGGAGCAGCAGGCGAGTGCGAGCCCGTTTCCTCGGGTACCCGTCCCCAGCCGGTGTCGCGAACTCCGCCATGTTGCGTCCTTCTCATTTCGTTGCTCGTTGGCATGCCTCTTGGCCGGCCGGATCCAGCGCACAGATCCGAGGCTGATCGAGGTGGTTTTCCGATTGTTCACATCATCGTGACAAAAATCATGTTGCTTATTCAATTTTAGGCATCATAGTTTAATTTATGGCTCCGACTCGCACCACCTCCCCGAAGACCGACCGCCACCAGAGCGACGCCGAGCTGGTGGACGCCACCCTCGACGCCATCATGTCGACCCTGCCCCTCGGTCCCGATGCCGAGCAGTCGGCCGCTGCTGCTGCCCGTTTCAGCCGTGCGGCCGCCCGCCAGCCCATGGCCGCCCTCCGTCGCTCGACCCGTCTTGCCACTGAGTACGGTCGCATTCTCACCGGCACCTCCAAGATCACCCCCGACCCCCGGGACCGCCGCTTCACTGACGACTGGTGGTCGGCCAACCCGTGGTACAAGGGCTTGGCACAGGGCTATCTGGCCTGGCGCGACGAGGTCCACGGCTTCATCGACGACCTCGAGCTCGACGAGAAGAGCCGGGTCCGGACCGAGTTCCTGGCCAACCTCGTGACCGAGACCGTCGCCCCGACCAACAACCTGCTCACCAATCCGGCAGCCGTCAAGGAATCATTGCGGACCGGCGGTCAGAGCCTGCGTGACGGGCTCCGCCACTACCTGCACGATCTCCAGGAGAACGGCGGGATGCCGTCGACGGTCGACACCCGTCCTTTCGTCCCCGGCGAGACGGTGGCTGCAACCCCCGGCAGCGTTGTCTTCACCCATCCCGTGCTCGAGCTGATCCAATACCGGCCG
>JAHECQ010000126.1:6858-9679 GCA_024641625.1 Acidimicrobiales bacterium
CGACGAAGTCCACGAGCGCCCTCTGGTGATCCTGCCTCCCCAGATCAACAAGTTCTACATCCTCGACCTGGCGCCGGGCCGCAGCCTGGTCGAGCATGCCGTCAGCCACGGCCACCAGGTCTTCATGATCAGCTGGCGGAACCCGAGCTCCGAGCAGCGGGACTGGGGCCTGGACGACTACGTGACCGCCGTGGTCGAGGCCATGGACGCGGTACTGGAGATCACCGGAAGCCCTGACCTCAACGTGCTCGGGGTATGCGCCGGCGGAATGACCACCGCCGCCGTCCTCGGCCACCTTGCCGCCATCGGCGATCGACGGGTCAACGCCGCCACCTTCCTCGTCACCGTGCTCGACTGGGAGTACCCGTCGACCATGAGCACGATGATGTCCGGTCCCGTGGTCGAGGCCTCGACCCGGCGTAGCCAACAGCGCGGCATCCTCGCCGGAGACGATCTGAGCCGGATCTTCGCCTGGCTACGACCCAACGACCTGGTGTGGAACTACTGGACGAACAACTACCTGATGGGCAAGAACCCACCGGCGTTCGACGTGCTGTCGTGGAACGCCGACTCCACCAACCTCCCCGCCGCCCTCCACGCCGATTTCATGCAGATCTCCTTCCACAACGCCTTCACGGTTCCCGGGGGCGTCGAAGTGCTCGACACTCCCGTCGATCTGGCCAAGGTCGACATGCCCGCGTATGTGGTGGGTGCAGTCACCGACCACATCACCCCTTGGCAGGCCTGCTACGAGACGGTCAACCTGCTGGGTGGGGAATCCCGGTTCGTCCTCAGCTCCCAGGGGCACATTCAGGCGCTCGTCAACCCGTCGGGCAACCCCAAGGGGAGCTACCACACGAATCCCGCCACGCCGGAGTCGCCCGAGGACTGGCTGGCCGGAGCCGAGGAGCACGCCGGGAGCTGGTGGGACGACTGGGTCGAGTGGGTGGCCCCCCTGGCGGGGTCGAAGGTGCCGGCGCCGACCGAGCTCGGCAGCCAGGCTCACCCGGCCGGGGTGGATGCGCCCGGCACCTACGTGGTGGCGTGAGCCTGCTCGAGGGGCCCGACCGTCGGCCCGGTTCACTGACACGATGAGCCCGTCCGCAACCGACGCCACCACCGAGCCGGGGCATCAGTTCCACTCCCGTTACGTCTCCGTCGGCAACCAGCGGCTCCGGGTCACGGTCGCCGATCAAGGCATAGGTGACACCCCACTGGTGTTCATCAACGGGATCGGGGCCACCGGCGATCTCTATGATCCGCTCCGCAAGCACTTCGTCGGGCGGGAGACCATTGCGTTCGACTCGCCCGGAGTCAACCGGAGCCCGGCCCCGGTGACTCCGGTGGCCATGGGCTACTACGCCGACGTCGTGGCCCGAATGGTGCGGGAGCTGGGACACGATCGCTTCGACGCGGTCGGGGTGTCGTGGGGAGGCGCTCTGGCCCAGGAATTGGCGTGGCGTCATCCGAGGCGAGTGCGTCGCCTGGTGCTGGCCGCCACTACTCTGGGCCTGCTGGGCGTGCCCGGGCGGCCGGCGGCAATGGCCCTACTGCTCACGCCGGCCCGCTACTTCTCCCCCGCCTATCTCAAACGCATCGCCCCAACGCTCTACGGCGGGGACATCCTCGACCATCCCCACCTCCTCGACGAGCACGCCTACCAGCGGAGCCATCATGCCCCCTCGCTCCATGGCTACCTGTTCCAGCTCGGCGCGATCATGACGTTCTCCAGCCACCGATATCTGCATCGGTTGACCCAGCCGACCCTGGTGTTGGCCGGGGACGACGATCCCATCATTCCCTTGGCCAACGGGCAGATCCTGGCCCGACGGATCCGACATGCCCGCCTCCATGTGGTCGAGGGTGGAGGGCATCTGTTCCTGTTCACCCGGGCCGAGGAGATGGCGGGCATCATTCAGGAGTTCCTCGAGGAGCAGCACGCGACCTAGCGGCACGAGCCGAGCCGATGGGACAGTGGTCAAGATCGCAGGTTCTGCTGTTGCCGCTGTCGATCGAGAAGGTCGTCCAGCACCTGTTCGTGACCTACGCCTTCGTCAGCGAGTTCGTCGCACAAGGCACCCTGGCCATCGACCTCGTTCTCTCGATCATCGTCGCCACGATCATCCTTGTCATCCTGTTCCGCAGCCGGAAGACGCTGTTGCAGGCCTGACGAACTCACGAGGAGACGAACGAGAACCCTTCGTCGAGCCATCCTGCCTTGCCGCCGATCATCTTCTTCACCGGTCGTCCCAGCCGAGCAATGGTTGCTGCACCCCGATCGGCACCGTTGCAGTGCGGTCCAGCGCAGTACACGACGAACAGGGTGTCCTTGGGCCAGGCCGCAAGCGCCTCTTCGGTGATGCGGGAGTGGTGGAGGTGGATCGCGCCTTCGATGTGCTCGTCGGCAAACGACTCCTCACTGGCTGAGGTCTGGAGCAGCACGAAGTCCTGGCAGCCCGTGCTGATGGCCTCGTGCACATCCCAGCAATCGGTCTCGAGCCCGAGGAGTCCGGTGAAGTGGGCCAGCGCAGTCGGGCTCGGCGCCGGCGGGATCGCCGAAACGCTCGACCGTTGGGGATGGGCGAAGGCCGTCATGGCCTCAGTATCGTCGCTCGCGACCGCGATCGGAAGTGACTGCCAACGGATGCACGACCCACGCGGATCAGCTCCCGCGGCCATGGCGCAGTCCCATGTGGTGGCCGAGCTGGGTGGTGGCGGCGGTGAACAACGCAGCGCGATCACCGACCATGTTGCGGGTTTGGTTGGTGAGCTCGAAGCCGACGAGCCCGAAGAGCTGCGTCCACGCCGCAAGGAAGGCAAC
>JAHECQ010000601.1 GCA_024641625.1 Acidimicrobiales bacterium
CGGCCATCAACTCGTGGCCGATCATCTGCCCGGCGACCATCCCGTTCGGCAGCAGAAAGGCCGTGAGATAGACGACTGCGGCCAGTTGCTCGGGGATCGCCTCGGCCACGTGCGACACGGTCAACCCGCCGAGGGAGTGACCCACCAACACCACCCGTGTACTGCCGTCCTCGGCGGCGCGTGTCACGGCGTCGATCACGGCCGACGTTCGGCTCTCCTGGGTGACCCCCGCGTTGGGTGAGGGCTCGAGGGCGAATGCCGCGGCGTCGAGTGGGCGCTGATGGAACGAGGTCGGCCAGGCGGCGTTGGCTCCTGCACCGGGAAGATCGAGGGTGATTGACGAGTGGCCACGGCGGTCGAGCTCGGGAACGAGGGCATCCCAAGTGTGGTGGTCGTGCCAAGCGCCGTGGACGAGGACGAAAGCAGTCTTCTTCGTGTTGGCCTTCTTCGTGTTGGCCTTCTTCGTGTTGGCGCTGTTGGTCATGGTGCTCCTATCGCTGGACGTTCACAGCATCCTGGGGAAACGTCGTCGGTGAAGGCCGGCGACGATCGCGGATGGACTTGGGTCTGACCCTGGTCCGGCAACGGATCGAGCTGCAAGTCGGCCGTCAGCTGCCTCGGATGTTCCGGGGGCGCGTGCGCGCCCCGAACTTCGGCGGCCGTCGGCCGCTGAGGGACAGGAGGCGTATGACACGGTTGCGGTGGCCCCGGTAGGGCTCGAGGAGTTCGAGCATGCGAGCGTCGTCCCCTCGGGGCTCGCCGGCCAGTGCCCAGCAGACCAGGTTGGGAAGGTGGTAGTCGCCGATCGGCACCGCGTCGGGGTCGCCGAGGGCTTCGCCCAGCGTGAGAGCTGCGGTCCAGTGGCCGATCCCGGGTAGTGCCAGCAAGCACTCGTAGGCGGCGGATCGATCGAGACCGACTGCCTGATCGATCCGGTGGGCGTGGCGAGCGCAGCCCACGATGATGTCGGCCCGTCTCTTCTCGATCCCGTGAGGGTGGAAGTCGAAGTACCCCATGGTCGCCAGGATTCCGGGAGATGGCCCGAGGCGCATCGGGCGAGGCCCCGGTGCTGGTTCACCAAGCGCTCGCACCAGGCTTCGCCAGCTTCGCCGGGCTTCGGCGGTGGTGACCTTCTGTCCGAGGATGGTCGGTGTCAGCGCCTCCCAGATCAGTCCGGTCCGACCGATTCGCATGCCCGGGTTCTGGTGGTGCAGCCGTTCGATGAGCGCATGGTGGGGCACGAAGCCCGATCGATCGTCGTCGAGCCCGACCAATGCCGGCAGGGCGTCGAGTAGCCACTCGGCGCCCTCTCCCCACGCGTCCCCAGCGAGTGAGGATCCGACTCGGCTGATTCGGATCGAGGCTGTTCCGAGTGGCGTGCGAACCGCGCGCCAAGTCTCCTGCGCTCTCGAGGCACCGGGGGCCGAGGACGTCACGACTGCACCCAGCGTCGATCGGAGGTCGAGAGGGACGTCGAGCCGGATGCGTCTGGAGCGCGCGTGATCGTTGTTCGCCGGTCCGGGTTGCACGATCGGATCGTAGTGACGAGGCCTGCGTCGGCCCACCGACCCCGGCCGAGTCGGGGCCATCGGGTTGGGTAGGGTGGGTCATGGACATACGCAATGACGCCGACCGTCTGATCGAGGCTCCGGTCGTCACCAGCTTCAGCCGTATGGGCTTCGAGCTTCGGAGCCGGCTGGATCATTGGACCTCGCTCGACTCGGTCGACCTGACCGATCGGGTCGTCGTCATCACCGGGGGAACGTCCGGCATCGGGCGGGCGGCGGCTGAGCAGTTGGCGAGATGCGGTGCGACCCTGGTGGTCGTCGGGCGGGCCCATGACCGCAACGCTCTGGTGGCAGCCGAGATCGCCGAAGCCTCCGGCAGCGACCGTATCAGCCATCATGCAGCTGATATGGGCGACTACGAGCAAGTGCGTCAGCTGGCCGAGCGGGTGCTCGTCGATCACACTCGGCTGGATGTCCTGATTCACAACGCCGGGGCACTCAGCGCAGTACGGCATCTGGCCCCCGACGGCACGGAGGCCACGGTGGCCAGTCAGGTCGTGGGTCCGTTTCTGCTGACGACGTTGTTGCTGGAGCGTCTGGTCGACACCGCTGGTGCACGGGTCCTGACGATGTCATCGGGTGGGATGTACACCGCTCGGCTGCACATCGCCGGCCTCGAGATGGGGAGCGCCGACTATCGAGGATCCGAACAGTACGCCCGAGCCAAGCGAGCCCAGGTCACCCTCAACGAGCTGTGGGCAGCGCGGTTCGGGTCGCTCGGGGTCACCTTTCACGCCCTGCACCCAGGGTGGGTCGACACACCCGGTGTCGATGCTGCGCTCCCACGATTCGCCAAGGCCATGGGCCCGTTCCTGCGCTCGCCGGCGCAGGGTGCCGACACGCTGGTGTGGCTGGCGGGGGATCCGGAGGCGCTCGGATCGAATGGTCTGTTCTGGCTCGACCGGCGACCGCGTCCGATCCACAAGCTGGCGCGCACCCGAGCGTCCGACACCCCCGAACGCCGCACCCATCTCTGGCGTTGGGTGGCGGAACGGGCAGGCGTGGATCCGGCCATCGACCGCTGAGCGTCCGGGCCGAAAAGATCAGGTGGGTCGAAGT
>JAHECQ010000602.1 GCA_024641625.1 Acidimicrobiales bacterium
CATGGCCTTCCGGGCGCCCTTCTATCTCCTTCCGACGTTCGTGGTGCCCGTGGTGTGGAAGTTGCTGGGCAGCCACCCTCCCTATCCCTACTTGGTGGACGCCCTCGTCGTCTCCCCCTTCCTCGTCGACACGCTGGGCAACGTGCTGAACTTCTACAACACCTACGACGCCACTGACGACGTCCTCCACTTCCTCAACTGGGTACTGCTGATGGGTGGCATCACCCTCGCGCTGCTCCGACTCGGCTTGGGGCGGCTCAACGTGTGGACCCTGGCATGGGGTATCGGCGGCCTGGCCATCATCTGGTGGGAGACCGCGGAATACCTGGTTCAGGAGCTCGGCACAGCAGGGCTGCAACTCACCTACCAGGACACCATCGGCGACCTGGTGCTGTCGAGCACCGGAGGTGCCATCGGTTCGGCCCTCGCATTGACGCTCAACCGTCCACGCACGCCCGTCTGAGCGGCGCAGGAACACCTCCGACCGACACACGGCACTCGCGGTGTCGTCGATCGACATCGAAGCACCCGTCCAGGCCATGGCTGTGATCCCACCGACCAATCTGCTGCTACAACCAACGGGTGGCCGTGTTCGCCGACTTCTCCCCGAACGTGCGACGCGCCCTTCCCCGGCTCGTCGGATACCGGTTCATCAGCAACATCGGTGTTCGGTATGCCTACACCTTCCTCCCGGCCATCGCTCGAGGGTCGGGCCTGAGCATCGAGCAGATGAGCCGCCTCCTGAGCATCCGCGACCTCAGCGGATGCCTCGCTCCCGCGGCCGGTCGCGCCGCCGATCGGGGCGGCAGCGGCAAGCTGATGGCGGTCGCCAGCGTGATGGGCGTGGTCTCGATGGCCCTTGCCTGCTTGGGACGACCCGGTCTGGCGATCGGCTTCGTACTGTTCGGCATCTCCAAGATCGGATTCGACGTCTCGATGAACTCCTGGATCGGCGACCATGTCCCGTACGCGCGGCGAGGTCGGGCGATGGGTCTGGTGGAGTTGTCATGGGCCGCGTCTGCCCTCTTGGGGCTGCCGACACTCGGCCTCCTGATCCAGCACGTTGGATGGAACGCGGCATCGGCTGCGCTCGCACTCGTCGGGGCACCGATCGCCATCGCCATCGCCCGCTCCGAAGGACGACAGCCATCGAGCACGAAGGGCCAAGCGGTCCACCGGACGCCTCGATTCGACGGTGGCGTCGCCGCCACCATCGCCGCCTTCTGTCTGATGACCACCGCGTCACAGCTGCTGATCATCGGCCATGGCCTGTGGCTCGAGGACACCTATGCGCTCAGCACTGCCGGGGTTGGCTTTGCCGTCATTGCCATCGGGGTCGTCGAGGCGATGGGGTCGAGCACCTCTTCCTGGCTGACCGATCGCCTGGGAAAGCGGCGAGCCGTCACGCTCGGGACGATGCTCATGGGGGTCGCGGTGACCACGCTGTCGATGCTTCCTTCCCCGCGCCTCCTCATTGGGCTGTTGGTACTCGCCATCGCCTTCCTCGGCTTCGAGTTCGCGCTCGTGAGTGCCCTGCCACTCATCAGCGAACTCGACCCCGGCGCTCGGGCGCAGATGCTCGGTTGGGCGCTCGGACTCTCGACCGTGCTGCGAGCGGTCGGATCCGTGGGAGGTGGCTGGATCTACGTGCACCACGGCTTCGACACGCTGATGGGAACCGCAGCCCTGAGCTGCGTCGCCAGCATCGTGATGCTGCTCACCGTTGTCCCGGAGCCTCAGCGTCCGCACTCCGAACCAATCGAACGTGACCATGTGGTTGCCTAGACATGCCGCGATCGTCGCAACACTGGTGCTCGGAATCCTCGCGTCGGCCGCCTGCAGCAGTGTTCTCAGCGATGGGGCCTCCGACGCTGGGGCCTCCGACGCTGGGGCCTCCGACGCTGGGGCCTCCGACACGGCCCCGATCAGCGGGTCGGCCCGGTCCTCCGCCGTCGGAGCCATCGGAGCCGCCTCGATCGGCGATCCTCTTTTCCCCGGGCTCGGCAACGGCGGCTATGACGTCCTGCACTACGACCTCGCGCTCGACACCCGCCGAGCCGAACTGGCTGCGGTCGCCACCATCAGCTTGGTTCCGAACGTCGCCCTCGACCGCTTCAACCTCGATCTGGTCGGCCTGATCGTCGACTCGGTGTTGGTCGACGATCAGGCCGCCCGGTTCTCACGATCGGGCCGCGAGCTGACGATCGATCCCGAGGTCGTGGTCGCCGCCGGCACCCCCATTGACGTTCAGGTGACCTATCACGGCACACCCTCACTGATCGAGGATCCCTCGGGCCCGATCGGACTCGGCTGGTACGACACCGGTTCGACCACCTTCGTCCTCGCCGAGCCCCTCGGAGCCGCCACGTGGTTCCCGAACAACGATCACCCGGGCGACAAGGCAACGTACCGCATCTCGGCAACGGTGCGAGCCGGCGAGATCGCCGTCGGGCCCGGCCTGCTCACCTCGCAGACCAACGCCCCCGCGGGGTCCACGTTCGTGTGGGAGATGCGCCAGCCGATGGCGACCTACCTCGCATCCCTCGTGACCGGCGACTACGAGCTGGTGCTCGGGCGACCAGTCGGGCGGGTCACCATACGCCACGCCCTGCCCGCACCGGCGCAG
>JAHECQ010000127.1 GCA_024641625.1 Acidimicrobiales bacterium
GGCGGCTTCGTCGCTCTGGTCGATGGTCCCGACGCCGCCTTGGCCATCATCGATGCCATCGCTCCGGAACACCTCGAACTCCAGGTCGAACAGGCCGAGGTCCTGGCCCGGCGGGTGCGCAACGCCGGCGCCATCTTCTGTGGCAACTACTCGCCGGCGTCGATCGGGGACTATGTGGCCGGACCGAGTCACGTGCTGCCGACCTATGGTTCGGCGCGCTTCGCCAGCGCCCTCACCGTTGCCGACTTCCAGAAGGATCATCACATCGTCACCCTGACGACCGACGGAATCGGCGACCTCGGTCCGCACGTCATCGCCCTGGCCGATCAGGAGGGTCTCGATGCCCACGCCACGTCGGTGCGCCTGCGCCAAGCTGCCATCGTGGGCGAGGCCGGCTCAGCACCCGAGGAGCATCGTTGACATGACCCGACCAGCCGTTCGTCCAGACCTGGCGATGTTCGAGGGCTATCACTCACCTCAAGTCGAGGTCGAGGTTCGCCTCAACACCAACGAGGCACCCGGTCCACCCCCGAGAGGGTTCAGCGAAGCCGTTGCCGCTGCGGCACGAACCATCGAGTGGCACCGGTACCCGGATCGAGCGGCCACCGAACTTCGTGCCGCCATTGGTCGGCTCCACCAGCTGCCGGCGGCCAACGTGTTCTGTGCCAACGGATCGAACGAGGTGTTGCAGACCATACTGCTCACCTTCGCCGGCCCCGGACGCACGGTGCTCACCTTCGAGCCCACCTATGCGTTGCATTCGCACATCACCCGCATCTCCGGGGCAACGCCGATCTCGGTCGACCGAAACGACGACTTCGGACTCGATGTCGGCCTGGCCTGCTCGACCATCGAACGCGAGCGACCGTCGGTCACCTTCCTGTGTTCGCCGAACAACCCCACTGGCATCGTCGAACCCGAGGCCACCGTGAGGTCGGTGCTCGAGTCGGTCGATGCCGTCGGAGGACTCCTGGTGGTCGACGAGGCCTATGGGCAGTTCGCGCCGTGGTCGGCCGTTTCCCTGCTCGAGGAGGAGACCCCCCTGGTCGTCTCCCGAACCTACTCCAAGACCTGGGCCATGGCCGCAGCGCGCCTCGGCTACGCCCTCGGTCCCACCTGGCTGATCGAGGAGCTCGACAAGGTGGTGCTTCCCTACCACCTCGACGCACTGAAACAGGCCGCGGGTTTGGCTGCGTTGGAATTCCTGGCCGACATGGAGGCCAGGGTTTCCTCGGTGGTCGAGGAGCGGGGCCGCATCGAGGCCCGCCTGATCGACCTCGGATGTCGGGTATGGCCCTCGGGGGCCAACTTCATCCTGTTCCGGCCGCCGTCGGGCGACGGCACGCGTGTGTGGAAGGGCCTGCTCGACCATTCGGTGCTGGTGCGAAACACCGCCAGCTGGGAGCATCTCGACGGCTGCCTGCGAGTCACGGTGGGCTTGCCGCACGAGAACGACCGCTTCCTCACTGCCCTCGAACTCGTCCTCGGAGCCACTTCATGACCAGCACCACCCCCAACCGCACCAATCCCGATGGCGCCGTTCCACCGGGTCGCGTTGCTCGGCGGGCCGTCCGTCGCCGGGCCACCAATGAAACATCGATCTCGGTCGAGATCGATCTGGACGGCAGCGGTACGACCGACATTTCGACCGGCCTGCCCTTCTATGATCACATGCTCGATCAGATCGGCCGCCACGGCGGGTTCGACCTCAGCATTGCGGCCGAGGGTGACCTGCACATCGACGCTCACCACACCGTCGAGGACACCGCCATCGTGCTCGGTGAGGCCTTCGCCGAGGCCCTGGGCAACAAAGCCGGCGTTCGCCGTTTTGCCAGCGGTCTGTATCCCCTGGATGAAGCCTTGGTGGAAGTGGCGCTGGACCTCTCGGGTCGACCTTTCTTTGTTTGGCACGTCGAGTTGCCCGAGGCCATCCCGCTGGGTAATCCGCCGTTCGATCCATCGCTGGCCGAGCATGCCATGGGAAGTTTCGCCACCGCCGCGGGCATCACCCTCCACGTGAGGTTGAGGGACGGTCGCAACGTTCATCACATCATCGAGGCGTCGTTCAAGGGCCTGGCCCGGTGTTTACGCGATGCGGTGCGAATCGACGATCGCGGGGGCATTCCGTCGACCAAGGGATCGCTGTGACGGCGGCGCGATCGAGGCGGGTCACCATTGCCGTGCTCGACTACGGCATCGGCAACCTGCGGTCGGCGCAGAAGTCCCTCGAACGCGCCGGAGCCGACGCCGCGCTCACGTCCGACCCGGCGGTGATTGCGTCGGCTGACGCTGCGGTACTGCCCGGCGTCGGCAACTTCGGGGCCTGCATGGATGCACTCGACGCCACCGGCCTCACCGAGCAATCACATCTCGTCGCCGAGTCGGGACGACCATTCCTCGGCATCTGTGTCGGCATGCAACTGTTGTACGAAGGTTCCGATGAGTCTCCAGGTCGGCCGGGGCTCGGCATTCTGCCCGGGCGCGTCACCCTGCTGCCCGAGGGTGTCAAGCGACCACAGATGCAGTGGAACCGGCTCAGCGTCGACCACCTCCCCGGGGCGGCGCACCACCCGCTCATGAAGGGCTTGGATGGGGCTTGGATGTATTTCGTACACAGCTACGCCGCCGGCCCGGGGCCGGAGGTCATCGCCACCACCGACTATGGCGGGCCGGTCGTGGCGGCGGTGGCCCGCAACAACGTCTGGGCCACACAGTTCCACCCCGAGAAGTCGGCCGAGGCCGGTCGACAGCTGCTGGAGAACTGGGTTCGGTGGGTGGCCGACAGCCTCGCCGCTCCCCGTGCCGCCGATGGTCCGACCGACGTCGTCGAGCAGGAGCGCGCGTCATGAGGCTCTATCCAGCCATTGATCTTCGAGGCGGCAACTGCGTTCGGCTCTACCAGGGCGACTATGGCCGGGAGACCGTGTATGGCACCGATCCCGTGGCCCAGGCCCTGGCCTTCGTCGAAGCGGGAGCGTCGTGGTTGCATGTGGTCGACCTCGATGCCGCCCTGTCGGGCCAGCCGACCAACCGTAGGGTCATCGCCGCTCTGTGCGCCGCAGTCCCGGTACCGGTGCAGGTCGGTGGTGGGGTTCGATCGGTCGAAGCGGCGTCGGCGCTCTTCGATGCGGGCGTCGCCCGGGTCGTGATCGGCACCGCAGCCCTGGAGGATCCGAACCTGGTTCGTCGGGTGGCGGCCGAGCACCAGGTGGCGGTCGGCCTCGATGCCCGCGGTGGTGAGGTCGCAACCCACGGTTGGACGGCTCGGACGGGGCGGACCGTGGCCGATGTCGCCGCCGATTTCGTCGATGCCGGCGTCGCCGCGCTCGTCGTCACCGAGATCAGCGTCGATGGAACCCTCGGAGGTCCCGACGTGCTCGGCCTCACGGCGCTGCTGGCTTCGACCGACATTCCCGTGATTGCCTCGGGAGGGGTCGGTCAGCTCGACCATCTCCGCACGCTCGCATCGGTCGAGGTCGACGGGCGGCGCTTCGAAGGGGTCATCGTCGGCAAGGCCATCTACGAAGGGGCGTTCGGCGTCGCTCAGGCTCTCGAGGTGTTGGATGCGAGATGACCCCGTGAGTGACAGGGCAGAACTGGGAGCCCGGACATGAAGGTCGTGAGAGTCATCCCGTGCCTCGACGTCGAGAACGGCCGAGTGGTGAAGGGCGTCAATTTCGTCAACATCCGCGACGCCGGCGACCCGGTCGAGTTGGCCGCGCTCTATGACGCACAGGGCGCCGACGAGCTGGTCTTCCTCGACATCACCGCCTCCTCCGACAACCGTCGGACGACGGTCGAGATGGCGACGGCAGTGGCCGAGCAGGTGTTCATTCCCTTCACGATCGGGGGCGGTATCCGGTCAGTGGAGGATGCCCGGCAGCTGCTTCGGGCCGGCGCCGACAAGGTGTCGGTCAACTCAGCGGCCGTGGTTCGCCCCGAATTGGTGGCCGAGATCGCCGCAGAGTTCGGCAATCAGTGTTGTGTCGTGGCCGTCGATGGCCGCCGCTCGGATCATCCCGGCATCGATTCCGGCTTCGAGGTCTACGTGAAGGGCGGTCGAGAGGCCACCGGCCTCGACGTCGTTGCCTGGGTGCGGAAGGTCGTCGCCCTCGGGGCCGGTGAGATCCTGCTGACGTCGATGGATCGCGATGGCACCCGAGAGGGGTTCGACATCGCGATGACCTCGGCGGTGACCGCAGCCGTCGACGTGCCGGTCATCGCCTCGGGTGGGGTGGGTAGCCTCGAGCACTTGGCGCCCGCGGTGTCCGAGGGCGGCGCCGATGCCGTACTGGCCGCCAGTATCTTCCACTTCGGCGAACACACCATCGGCGAGGCGAAGGCGGCCCTCGCCGAGGCCGGGGTCATCGTACGCCCTGCCTGACACCGCCCCGGCGCACGCCAGACCTCGCCGCCGACTCGGTGGGAGGGCCGAGGGGGATCAGCCGGCCTGGTTCACAGGTCGACGATGCCGGTCCGGGGGCGCCAGGTGAGGTGGCGATTGAGGGCGAAGTTCCCGGCAGTGGCCAACGCGATGCCGGCCAGTCGATAGCCGAGCGGCCCTTCGCCCAGCCCGGACGTCGTACCGGTTGCGGTGGTGACCAGACCGATTTGGATCAACAGGCCGTGGGCGGCGACCAGGTGGAACGGAACCAGCCCCGAAATGAATCGAGCCCCCCGGCGGCGCTCGGGAGCGAACGTGAACCGATTGTTCATCCAGTAGTTGGACAACACGCTGATCTCCATGGCGAGCGCAGCGGCGAAGGTGATGCCGGCGGTGGTGGCGATGCCCAACGCGCCGAACTGCACCAGCACACCGAACAAGCCGACCAGCAGGTAGGCGGTCATGGTTGCCGAGAGCAGTCGGCCGGTGAAGAGTCCGATCAGGCTCAGCAGGTAGGAGAAGGCGACCGAAGTGGTCAGCTTGGTCTCACCGTGTTGACGGAGCCCGAACTCGTAGCCGATCTCGGCCACACGAGGTCGATCGCCCCGGGCGAGGAATTCGAGCAGGATCTTGAAGCCTCGGGGGTTCACCTTCGGCGCAACGCGCTCCATATGGGCGCGACTGACGGCGAAGTAGCCGCTCATCGGGTCGCTGACCGGCGTTCCGGTGAGTGTGCGGGCCAGGGCTGCGCCGGCCACCGAGAGCGTTCGCCGGGAAGTGGTGAAGTCCCCGTAGCTGCCACCTTCGACCTCGCGGGAGGCGACGACGATGTCGGCCCGATCGGCCAGGATGGGCTTGATCATCTCGGGGAGCACCCGGGGGTCGTGCTGGAGATCGGCGTCGATGACGGCGATCACCGAACCCTCGGCAGTCGACATGCCGAGCATGACGGCGCTCGACAGGCCTCGCTCGCCGATTCGGCGAAGACTCCGGATGCGGCTGTTGTCCGCGGCCATGGTTTCGGCCAGGCGCCAGGTGCCGTCGGGCGAGTCGTCGTCGACCACGATCAGCTCGTAGTCGATCAGGCTGAGCACCGAACACAAGCGGTCGATCAGAATCGGGAGGTTCTCGGCTTCGTTGTACGTCGGAATCACCAACGACAACGTCGGCCGGGTCGCCGCTCGACGGTCCAGCACCGCGCTTCGGCGGCTCTCATCGGAGATCACTTCTGCGGGACCATCGCGAGGCGGTGTCTCGGCATCGGCCTCTGAAACCGCGATCGGTGAAGGAGCAGCGTCTGGAGGGTCCGGGGCCGACATCGCAGATCCATCGGCACCAACCATCGGATCGTGAACCGCCGGGGTGATCCGACGGATCGCTGTCCACCGGTCCGGAGTCGGCCGGGCTCCGTCAGGCCGTCAGCCGAGTGATCGGAGAGCCAACTCGTTGACCCTGGTCAATCCACCGGCGAGGAAGTGATCGGTCTGGGGAACCACGTTTCGTGAGGTATTGACCCAGCCTTCGGTGGTTGCCTCGGCTTTGGCCGGCGGGTTGAACTGGTCATGTTCGGGAATGGCCAGCATCTTCGGCCGGGGATCGAGGGGTGCGGCCATGTCGGCTACCCGGACGATACTGAGTGGGGGAGCGACGCAGAACCAACCTCGGTGTCGGGGGTGGTCGACGGCGAGGGACACGTCGGCACCGAAGGACCAGCCGGCCAGGGTCAGCGGCAGCTCGGGCCAGCGGGCTCCCAAGGTCTCCACCGCAGCAATGACATCGAGCTGCTCGCCCACCCCGTCATCGTGTTCGCCCTGCGAACCGGGTACACCGCGAAAGTTGAACCGGAGGCACGCGACGCCGTGCGCCGGAAGATGTCGGAACAACGAATCGATCACGGTCGCGTGCATGTTCCCGCCGTACTGGGGATGTGGGTGACACAGCACCATCAAGGCACTCGGTGGGTCGAGGGTGCTGTCGACGGCGATCTCGGCCATGAGCGAGAGGCCGTCGGAGGTGCGAAGGGAAAGGACCTCGGTGTGGGCTGACATGTGGGAGACGCTAGCGTCAAGCCCGTGACTGCCGAGAACAAGGGTGCCGAATCGGACTCCAAGGCCTCCAGCAAGCTGCCCATCAAGATGTTGAACGACCGGGTCCTGGTCGAGCTCGAGGGAAGCGAGGGAGAGCGCCGGTCGACCGGCGGCATCCTCATTCCCGCAACCGCCCAGGTCGGCAAGCGGCTGACGTGGGCTCTTGTGGTCGCCGTCGGACCGAATGTTCGCTCGATGCAGCTCGACGACCGAGTGCTGTTCAACCCCGAGGACCGCTACGAGGTCGAAGTGGGCGGCAAGGATTACGTCATCCTGCGTGAACGCGACATTCACGCAGTGGCGGCCGAGCGGCTCGACGACAGCCCAACCGGTCTCTATCTGTAGCCATCCGCACGCCTGTCGAGGGTGAACGTTCAGTAGGCGCCGTTGCTGCCGGGGCGAAGAAGATGCACGACCGTGCGCAGCAACAGCACCACATCGCCCCGGAAGGTACGGGATGTGGCGTACTGGACGTCGAGCAGGATGCGCTCGTCGAAGGACAGGTGGCTGCGCCCGCTGACCTGCCAGAGTCCTGTCAGACCGGGCTTGACCCGCTGCACCGTGGCCTGGGCCGCACCGTAGCGGTCGGGCTCGCTGGGCAACCAGGGACGAGGGCCCACCAGGCTCATGTCGCCCCGCAGGACGTTCCACAGCTGTGGGAGTTCATCGAGACTGGTGCGGCGAAGCCGACGACCGATGGGGGTCACGCGGGGGTCGTCATAGAGTTTGGCGTAGCGCTCGTAGTGGGCGCGTGCCTCGGGATCGGCCCCCAGCACCTGCTGGAGGCGCTCCTCGGCATCGACGACCATCGTGCGGAACTTCAATGCCTTGAAGTCCGGACGACCATGGCCCACGCGGGCACTGCGGTAGAAACCGGGACCGGGAGAGGTGAGCCGGACCGCCGCCCAAATGGCCAGGATCAGGGGACTGGCCAGAACCAACAATGCCGAGCTGCCGAGGACATCGAGCAGGCGGGTGGTGACACGAGCAGCCATGGGCTGTGGCGTGGCCAGGAGCCGCTGTCGCCGCGGACCCAGTTCGATCACGGGCGGATCCACGGTGAGATCGAGGACAACGGCGTCGCCCACGTTCAGCGACGAACGGGCTCGCTGGTCGATCGGGTCGAAGCCGAGGTCCGAGGTGGAGAGGCGGTGACTGTTCATCGCTCGCTCGTCACCTCGCTGCATCCCTCCGCCGTGGCCTTCTGTACCGGGAGTGACCGTAGCAGGCTGCTGCGAGACGGTGAAAGACCTCGATGTGGTATCGGGCACAATTGCCTGGGGAAGCGCAATTGCCTGGGGAAGCGCAATTGCCTGGGGAAGCACAATTGCCTGGGGAAGCACAATTGCCTGGGGAAGACTGTCCGATGAACGTTCGCTCGGCTGCATGTCAACCTGCCGCTCGATCGATGGGCCGCGAGAGTCGCCGGGTGTTGCGTTTCTCGCTGAGCTCGTCGTCGTCGTCTCCGAGGCCGTACCCGTAGTTGGCGGCGGCGCGAACCGAGCCCGTGAGCACGATGCCCACGGGCCGTTGACCGACTGCTGCCATCCGCTCGAGCGTTTCGGCCAATTGAGGTCGGGTGGACTTGCCGGCCTGGACAACGATGATCACGTGGTCGACCGCCCGCGCTGCGAGGGCCTGGGAATCGGTGACCGGCAGGGTCGGGGGGCTGTCGACCAACACGACCTCGTTCGATTCCGCCAGGTAGGACAGCAGTTCTCCGGTGCCGGCCGATCGGAGCAGCGACGCCGGGGCGATGGTGGGAGGGCCGGCGAGGAGCACGTCGAGATCGATGGCAGGCGATGGTCGCTTGAGCGCCGTGGAGATGTCCGCCTGCCCGCTGAGTACGTCTCGCAGGCCTCCGTTGGTGTTCTCCAGCCCGAGCAGATGGTGAAGATTCGGGCGACGGAGGTCGGCGTCGACGACCACTGTCTTGACTCCGGCCATGGACAGTCGCAGTGCCAGGTGAGCCGACACCGTCGTCTTTCCTTCCGACGGCATCGGGCTGGTCACGAGAATGCGTCGGCCGCTGTCGGCCAACTGGAGCAGACCCACCGCGGTGACCAGACGTTCGAGCGCCTCGACGTACGGCGTCCCGAAGTCGAGGGCCGGTTCAGCGGGGTGAATGCCCTCGACGTCCAGGACGGGCAGTTCGGCCAGCACCGGTATGCCCCCGGACACCTTCTCGACGTCCTCGCTGGTGGTGAGTTTGGTCTGCATGTTGTCCCACAGGGGCGCGGCGCCGAGCGACAGAACGAGCCCGATGATGGTGGCCAGGAGTAGGTTCCGCACGAGCAGCGGGCCGATCTTCACTGCTTCCTCGGCCTCGGCACTGACCTTGGCCGAGACGTCCTTGCTGGCGAGGAACCCAGAGCTGATGCGTAGAGCAGCGAGATCGTCACGAAGTACTCTCAGTTGGGCATCGATCGGGCCGGTGTCAGCCGCCAGCGACTGCTGAAGCGCCAGTCGCTGGGTCGTGAGCCGGCTGATCACGTCAGGGTCGACGGCAGCAGCGATGGCGGTGTCCAGCGGCTCCAGGGGTGCGAGGACGGCAGCCTTCTGCTCGTCGAGCCGGTCGATGAGGCCGGTGGTAGTGGCAATCGTCGAGGTGATCTCCGCCACCGCGAGGTCGTGGCGGGTCTCGACGTAGGCGTTGGCCCAGAGATTGGCCGCCTCGACGGCGAGCTCGGGATCCGATGCTCGAGCGGTGAAGTCGAGCAGATTCGAACGCCGCGCGCCGATGGCGACCACGTCGATGTCGCTGTAGCTCGGCTCGACCTCGACACCTGTCGGGGTGATCGTTGCCAGGCGAGTCGTGAAGTCGTCGGACTGGGCGAACTCGAGCTCGCTCTCGGGTTGACGGACGAAGGTGCTCGACTGACTGGCGCCGACGGTGGGGAAGATCTGCTGGTTGGCCTCGGTACGAAGCACCACCGAGGCCGTTGCCTCGTAGGTCGGCGTGGCGAGCAGGCTGTACACGACAGTGACCCCCAGCAGGGCACCGAGGATCGACGCGATTAACAACCAACGCCGGCGAAGCACCGCAAGGTAACCGCGCATCGAGAGGTCACCCATTGCGGGGCCAGGGGTGCCGGTGACGGAGGGGTCCACAGCACTCAGTGTGGGCATACCCCACGGATCAGCCAAGAGCAGGCTCGCCCAGCGATCGGACCCG
>JAHECQ010000128.1 GCA_024641625.1 Acidimicrobiales bacterium
GCACCCCGAGCACCCCGAGCACCCCGAGCACCCCGAGCACGTGTGAGGTTGCCGCTACCGGCCAACCGTGTGCAATTGACTGCGCAGGGTGAGGTGGGGCTGCACGCGGTTGGCCGGATTCGGCCCGTGGTCACACCTGGGACGGCTGTTGGTGCGGCCGTTACGAGCGTCCGCTCGAGTGTTACCGTGTCCAGATGCCGGAAATGCCGGAGGTGCAGGCACAAGCTGAACGCATGGCGGCGGCACTGGTCGGCACCTCGCTGACCCGGTTCCAGTTGCTGAACTTCGCCGGACTCAAGACGTTCTCCCCACCGGCCGATGGCGCCGTCGGTGCCCAGGTCACCGAGGTAACCAGGCGAGGCAAATACCTCTTGCTCGGGTTCGACAACGAACAGACGCACGTCGTGCACCTGATGCAAGGCGGCCGCTGGCGGCCCGATCCGAAACGTTCGGCGAAACCTCGAGGTGGGATCGGTCGATGGATCTTCGATGATGACCAGGCGTGGCTGCTGACCGAGGCCGGAACCGAGCGAAGGGCCGGCATCTGGGCCATCGCCGGGAACCCGCTCGGCCAGGAACCTCTGGTCGGCCTCGGTCCCGAGGCCGACCAACTGACTGCCACCGAACTCGCGGCCATTCTTGCCACGCGTAACGGGCGACTCCATGGCGTCCTGCGTTCACAGAAGGCCATGGCCGGGCTCGGTCGAATGCTCACCAACGAAATCCTGTTCGATGCGAGCCTGTCGCCGTTCGCCAACGCATCCAAGCTCACGGCCGAGGAGATCGAGCGCCTGAGCCACTCCATTCGGAACGTCTCGGCGGCCGCCCTCGCTCACGAACGCACACTCGACGACATCGGGCGCAGCGCCGACCGGCCATCCAAGGTTCACAACCGCTCTGGGCAACCCTGTCTCGACGACGATTGCGACCAGGCCATCGCGGTCGTCGAGTACCGCGCCTACACCGTCTACTACTGTCCACGCCGGCAGACCAACGGCAAGATCCTCGCCGACAACACCACCAGCAAGTTCCTGCGGTAGGCATGACGCCGAACGGGCGCCTGCCGTAGCAGACGCCCGTTCACGACCCGTCTCGGTTCAGGCGGGTATCAGATGAGGCCGAGTTCCTTCACCGAGTCACGCTCCTCGACGAGTTCAGCCCAGGTGGCCTCGATGCGAGCGCGGCTGAAATCGTCGATGTCGAGGCCTTGCACGATGGCAAACTCGCCACCGGAACAGGTGGTCGGCGTGGACGTGACGATGCCGTCGGGGGCACCGTAGGAACCATCCGAGATGGTGGACATCGAGACCCAGTCGCCCTCGGCAGTGCCGAGCGTCCAATCGCGCACGTGAGAGATGGCCGCGTTGGCGGCCGACGCTGCCGAAGAGGCGCCCCGGGCTGCGATGATGGCAGCGCCCCGCTGAGCGACCGTGGGAATGAAGGTACCTTCGAGCCACTCCTGATCATTGACCAGCGCTGCGGCGTTCTGGCCGTTGACCTCGCAGTGGAAGAGGTCCGGGTACTGGGTCGAGGAATGATTGCCCCAGATGGTCATCTTCTTGATGTCGTTGACCGACGAACCCGTCTTGGCGGCCAACTGGCTGACCGCACGGTTGTGGTCGAGCCGCGTCATGGCGTGGATCTGACGAGGATCGATGTCAGGGGCGTTCGACAGCGTGATGAGCGCGTTGGTGTTGGCCGGGTTACCGACGACGAGCGCCTTGATGGACTTCTTGGCGTTGGCGTTGATGGCCTTGCCCTGGGGCCCGAAGATGCCACCGTTCGCCTGGAGCAGGTCGGCGCGCTCCATGCCGGCCTTGCGAGGCATGGCTCCGACCAACAGCGCATAGTCGGCATCGCCGAAGGCCACAGCAGCGTCGTCGGTACGTACCATGCCGGCCAGCAACGGGAAGGCGCAGTCATCCAGCTCCATGGCCACACCCTCGAGCGCGCCGAGCGCCGGCGTGATTTCGAGCATCTGCAGGATGACCGGCTGGTCCGGGCCAAGCATTTCTCCGGACGCGATTCGGAACAGAAGGCTGTAGCCAATCTGGCCGGCGGCTCCGGTGACGGTGACTCGGACGGGTGCATTGCTCACGATCGTGGCTCCCTTGCTGAGGTTTGCTGGGCTAGTGGGGATCGGTTGGTCACTCTAACTGCACCACCCGCCATCCGTAATAGCCACGACCGAGAGTCGTCGGTCAACCACGTCGCACGACGGAGAAGGTGCCTCGTGGATGCCGTTCGCTGCTCGGACGGGACACGCGGCGGAGGGCTCAGTGGCGGAACTGACGTTCGCCGGTGAAGATCATGCACAACCCGCGCTCGTTGGCCGCGGCGATGGTCTCCTCGTCGCGCACCGATCCTCCGGGCTGGATGACCACGACGGCGCCGGCATCCGCCGCAGCGTCCACGCCATCTCTGAACGGGTAGAAAGCATCCGACGCGCACGCACCGCCCGCAGCGCGCCCATCTGCCTTGCCAGCGGCCAGCATGCCCGACTCGACGCGGTTTTGCTGTCCGGCGCCGATGCCCCAGGCCGTGCCGTCCTTGACGAGCACGATGGCATTGGAGGTCACATAGCTGCACAGTCGCCACGCGAGCTCGGCGTCGACGAGTTCGGTGTCGGTCGGCTGCCGATCGGTCACCACTCGCCAATCGGCGGGCCGCGAGCCGAAATAGTGGTTCTGCTGAACGAGGTATCCATCCGAGAGCGGTCGGAGGGTGAGCGGTGCCGAAGCAGGGTCGGGGGCCGAGAGCAGGCGAGTGTTCTTCCGTTTGGCGATCAGGCGCTCGATGACGCCCGGACCGTAGGAGGGCGCGATGATGACGTCGGCCTGGGCTGCCGCCTCGATGGCAGCCACTGTGGCATCGTCGACCGGCCGGTTGAGGGCCACGATGCCGCCGAAGGCTGAGCGAGGGTCGCAGGCAAAGGCCTGCTCGTAGGCCACCGCCAGGTCGTCGTGGATGGACACCCCGCAGGGATTGGCGTGTTTGATGATGGCCACCGCAGGTCGGTCGCCGAGATCGTGCACGAGCCGCCACGCGGCATCCGCATCGAACAGATTGAGGTAGCTGAGAGCCAGCCCGCTGTGCTGCACCACGGCGTCCCACCAGGTACGGGTTCCGGTGACCCGGTATCTGGCACCCTGCTGATGAGGGTTTTCTCCATAGCGAAGATCTTGAGCCCGCTCGAGTGCCAGGTGAATCGTGGGAGGCAACGGATCGGGAGTTGCCCCGGCCGCCACCGAGTCGGCCGCCAGCTGCTCATCGAACCAGCCGACGATGGCCGCGTCGTAGGCAGCAGTGTGAGCGAAGGCCTTGCGAGCGAGCATCCGTCGAGTGGGCAGGGAGGTGGACCCGTCGGCGGCCAGCTCGTCGAGCACGAGGGCGTAGTCGGCCGGATCGACCAGAATGGTCACGTACTGATGATTCTTGGCCGCGGCGCGGACGAGCGTCGGTCCACCGATGTCGATCAGTTCGATCGAAGGATCCGAGGCAAACGGATAGAGATTGCCGACGACCAGATCGATGGTCCCGATGTCGTAGGCCTCGAGATCGGCTTGGTGGCTCGGATCGTCACGATCGGCGAGAATGCCACCATGCACCTTCGGGTGCAGGGTCACGACACGATGTCCCAACATCGCCGGGAATCCGGTGAACGCGGCCACATCGGTGACCGGAATGCCTGCCTCGGCGATCACCCGGGCGGTACCGCCCGAGGAGATCAGCTCGACGTCGCGGGCATGCAACGCCCTTGCCAAGTCGACGATGCCTGCCTTGTCGTACACAGAAAGAAGCGCTCTCACACGGCGAACCTAGCGTCACCGGGCCCGGGGGACTCACTCCATCGGCGGGCTGAGACAGCCACGGTTGTGGCCCGTGGTGCCGTCAGGAGTGAACGATCGAGCATGGGCCCGGAGTCCGCCGCCGACCTCGTCGGTGTCGAGCCATCGTTCGATGGCGTCGGCCAGGGCGACCGATGCCACATCCACATACTCGGGCGTCGCGAACAGCTCGGCCTCGGATGGATTCGACAGGTAGCCGAGCTCGGCGAGCACCGCCGGCATCCTCGGACGTCGCACCATGCCATAGGAATCCTGGCCTTCGCGGTTGGTGACTCGCAAGGCACCGGCATCCGTCGCCGCAGCCCACGAGACCCCATCGAAGCCGGACAGCGCATCGACCATTTCCTGCCAGATCAGGCCACCGAGTCGTCTCGATTCAGCTGACCCCGTCCGGATGAACACCTCGGTGCCCGGAGTCGTCGACATCTGGGGTGTGGGTGCGTTGTGGTGGATGGAGACCAGGGCCTTGGCCCCGAGTTGGTTGGCGATGGCCGCCCGCACTTCGAGCGGCACTCGATAGTCGGCCGTTCGGGTGAGCACCACGACATGGCCTCGATGCTCCAACTCCGCAGCAGTACCTTCGGCCACCCTGAGATTCAGCTCCTTCTCGGCCAGCCCGTTGGGTCCCACTGCACCGGTCTCGACCTCGCCACCGTGGCCGGGGTCGAGGACGATCTCGGCCCCATAGAGCGGGGTACCCCACGAGACCGTGGCGGGCTCACCACAGGGCGCCGTGACCTCGTAGCCCGCCGGGCCCTCCGAGAGCACCGGCACCACGAGTCCCAGGGGCGTCACGAGCGCCTTGGCCGGACCATGCGGCGTCCGCGATCGTGTCGGAGCGCTCTGCGAGTCCCGCTGCGCTCCATCTACCGAGATCAGCGACCTGGCCGGTGGTGTGCTTCCGATCGAGGCATCGTCGAACCACCAGCCGGAGAACGCGGGCTCGGATCCATCCGCCGTCGTCGACTCTGCACTGGGTACTCGACCGGCCGACGCCGGTTGGGCGACGATCGCGCCCGGGTCGCTGCTCGCGCATCCGGTGGCGACGAGCGCCAAAACGAGCACGGCCAGCCGCCCGGCCGCGAACAGCCGGATCATGCTGACCATGCTCGAACCCGACGTGCCGGGACCGAGGTACCGGACCTCAGGCGACGAGTCAGAGGGAGGCGACGATCTCGGCCATGAGTTCGCCGGCCTCGGTGGGATTGGTGCCGACACGAACGCCGGCCTCGGCCAGCGCTTCCATCTTGGCCGCTGCGGTGCCCTTGCCACCGGAGACGATGGCGCCGGCGTGGCCCATCTTCTTCCCCGCAGGTGCCGTGACGCCGGCGATGTAGCTGGAGATGGGCTTGGTCATGTGATTCTTGATGAACTCGGCAGCTTCTTCTTCGGCCGATCCGCCGATCTCGCCGATCATCATGACTGCTTTGGTGTCAGGATCGGCTTCGAATGCCGCAAGGCAGTCGATGAAGCTGGTGCCCGGGACGGGGTCGCCACCGATACCGACGCAGGTGGTGACGCCGATGTCCTTCTGCTGGAGCTCGTAGAGCGCCTGATAGGTCAGCGTGCCCGACCGACTGACGATGCCCACCGGTCCACCCGGCTTGGCGATGTGGCCGGCGGTGATGCCGACGTTCGCCTTCCCCGGCGAGATGAGACCGGGGCAGTTGGGCCCGAGGAGACGGGTGTTCGGGAAGTCGCGCTTGAGCAGGTTGAAGAAGTAGGCCTCGTCGTGGGCCGGGACGCCCTCGGTGATGCACACGATGAGTTCCATGCCCGCTTCGGCCGCCTCGAGGACGGCGGACTTGACCCCCGGCGCAGGAATGAAGATGCAGCTGACGTTGGCACCGGTTGCTTCGCGCGCGTCACCAACGGTGGCGAACACCGGAATGCCTTCGACATCGGTACCGGCCTTCTTGGGGCTGGTGCCGGCGACGACGTTGGTGCCGTACGCCCGATTGAGCAGGCCGTAATAGCGGCCCTGGGAGCCGGTGAGACCCTGGTAGACGACCTTGGAGTTCTCGTCGAGGAAGATGCTCATGGTTCTGTTTCCTGTTCCGTTCAGGCCTTGGCCAAGGCAACGGCCTTGCGGGCAGCGTCGAGCATGGTCGGTTCCATCATCAACTTGTCACTGAGGTGTGGGGCAAGGATCGCCCGTCCTTCGTCGGCATTGGTGCCGTCGAGACGGATCACGATGGGTGAGTCGAGATCGACTCGGCCCATGGCCTCGACGATGCCGTTCGCGACTTCTTCACCACGGGTGATGCCGCCGAAGATGTTGATGAAGATGGCCTTCACGTTGGGGTCGTTGTTGATGACCTCGAGTGCGCCGGCCATGACGTCGGCATTGGCGCCACCGCCGATGTCGAGGAAGTTCGCCGGCTTGCCGCCGACCTGGTTGATGACGTCGACCGTGCTCATGGCGAGCCCGGCGCCGTTGGCGATGACGCCCACGCTCCCTTCGAGACCGACGTACTGCAGGCCCTTGGCGTGAGCCGCCTCTTCGCGATCGTCACGGGGCTGGGTCTCGTCGTACTGGCCGTAGTCAGGATGTTCGTAGACGGCGTTGGCATCGAGCGACACCTTGGCATCCAAGGCGTGTACCTGCCCGGTGGGCGTGAGAATGAGGGGGTTGATCTCGCAGAGATCGGCGTCACCCTCGACGTAAGCAGTGTAGAGCTTGCGCAGGATGTCGACGGCACCGTCGGTGGCTGCAGGGTTCAGCTGGGCTGCCAACACCCACGCTCGACAGACCGCTTCGGAGAGGCCGTCGACCGGATCGATCCAGATCTTGGCGATGGCGTCGGGGTTCTCCTCGGCCACAGTCTCGATCTCGACACCACCCTGTGCGGACAGCATGCCGAGATACTTCTTGGCCGAGCGATCCAGGGTGAAGCTGGCGTAGTACTCCTCGGCGATGTCGGAAGCGTGTTCGATCCAGATCGTTTGCACGATGTGGCCCTTGATGTCGAGTCCGAGAATGTTGGAAGCATGCAGACGACACTCGTCGGCGTCGTTGGCCAACTTCACCCCGCCGGCCTTGCCCCGCCCACCGGTGTGGACCTGGGCCTTGACGACCACGGGGTAGCCGACACGATCGGCGATGGCCACCGCCTCGTCCACATTGTCGGTCGCCGCGCCATCGGACACCGGAATGCCGTAGGTCGCGAAGAATTGTTTGCCTTGGTACTCCAGAAGATCCACTGTGTGGCCTCCGCCTCGTTGGTCGGGGAACGTCTCCGGCGATACTAGGGGGGTGAAACCACTTCCACCGAAGTCAGACGAGAAGTTGAGCACGGTTTTCCCCCTGGTCAGTGTTGCCGACGGGTGCTCGGTGTCGTCATGCCGGTAGCTCGTCGCGGGGCCAACGGCGCACGCCAGCTGGCGATCCTGGGATTCGCCACTGTCGGCGGTCTGGCAGCCATGTGGTTCTTGTTCACTCGTGCCACCGACCTGGCGGCATCGGGCGACGTCGACGTCAATCTGGGCAGCTCGGTATTCGAAGCCGGCAAGGTCGATCGCCTGGCCGACGACGTGGCCAGGACAGGCCCGTTGTTCTTCCCCGACCTGGTGGGACGCGACCGCGACATCTATCTTCAGCACGTCGGCGATGATCCGGAGGAGGGCTGGTACGCCTTCTCGGTGCGCACCCGGGACGCGGCACGCGACTGCTTCGCCGAATGGAGCCTCGAAGACCGGAACTTCGTCGACAGCTGCAGCGGGGCCGTCTATCCGGAGAACGGCGACGGCCTCCCGCCGTACCCGGTGATCATCGACGTCGGCGGCACTCTCTCGATCGACATCAACGCGTCCGAGCGAACCACGACCACCGCAGGATCATGACAAGCTGACAGGTGTGCTCCTCGCCCAGCTGACCGACACCCACGTCACCGGACCATCGAACGACGAAGCGCTCTACGTCGATCACAACGGCCGGCTCGCCGAAGCGATCCGCTGCCTGAATCTCGAGCACCCCGCTCCAGCGGTGGTGGTTGCGACCGGCGACCTCGCCAATTGGGGCAGGCCCGACGAATACGAGGTGCTGGCCGAGTTGTTGGAGGACCTGCGCTTGCCGTTCCTCGCGTTGCCCGGCAACCACGATCAGCGCGATCGGTTGCGGGCCACCTTCCCCTCCACCCCTTGGATCGATGCCGACCACGCAAGCTGGGCGACGACCATCGATGGCGTTCGGATCATCGGACTGGACTCGACGGTTCCCGGCGAGCCGGGCGCCGCCTTCGACGACGACCGTGAGCGTTGGCTCGGCAACGAACTCGACCACAGTGACGGCCCGGTCGTGCTTGCACTCCATCATCCGCCCTTCATCACCGGCATCACCTGGATGGACCGTGCCGGTTTCGTGGGCCTCGAGCGACTCGCCGCCCTCCTCGCCACCAAGGCCCAGCAGGGACACAGCGTGACCAAGATCATCTGCGGGCACCTCCACCGTCCGATCTCATCGGTGATTGCCGGCATTCCGGCGCAGGTCGGACTGTCGACCATCCAGCACGTGGGACTCGACCTCGATCCGGCGGCCGGGATCACGCTGATCAACGACCCGGTCGGGTATCTCCTCCACCGCTTCCAGGACGACACGTGGGTGACCCACACGCGCTACATCGACACCGGTGGCGTGCCCTATGTTCCCCATTGGGCGAGTGATCCCGGGGCAAAGAGGCCCGACCTCTAGCCGACCTTCTTCAGGGGGGCCCACGCCAGAAGGAGCGTCTTCTCCCCCACCGACGGGAAGCGCACGACAGCCTCGGCCTTGTCGCCGTTTCCACGAATCGACAGGATGACACCCTCGCCCCACTTCTTGTGCATGACGTCATCACCGGTACGAAGATCGAGATCCGCGGCACCGGACTGCTGCGGACCACGGGGCCTGAGCGCGGTATCGACCAGTTGGTCGCGTCCGCTGAAGGCCGAGCCGCCGGATGTGCCCGACCCGAGCGAACTCCCCGAGTCATAGGCGTGACGATCGTAGGAACCTCGGGTGCCGCTGGAACCGAAGGAACTGGAGCGGCGGCGGGTCCCACGGCTTCCGGGCGCCTCGGTGATGAGCTCCGTGGGAATCTCCTCGAGGAACCGACTCGGTGGGTTGTACTGGGATTGGCCGAACAACAACCGAGTCCACGCATTGGTGAGGTAGAGCCGTTGCTCTGCCCTGGTGATGCCCACGTAGCAGAGACGGCGCTCTTCCTCGAGTTCTTCGGGCTCGGTGAGGGCGCGCAGATGAGGGAAGACCCCGTCCTCCAGCCCGATGATGGCAACCACCGGGAACTCCAGGCCCTTGGCACCGTGCAGCGTCATCAGCACCACCGCCGAATCCTCGTCGTCGAGGGCGTCGGAGTCGGCCACCAGACTGACCTGTTCGAGGAACTCCTCGACGGTCTCGAAGCCGCGGGCGACGCCGATGAGCTCCTGGAGGTTCTCACGACGGCTCTCGGATTCGATCGAGCGATCGTCCTCCAGTTCGGCCAGATAGCCGGTGTCGCGCAGGATGGTCTCGATGGCAACGGCCGGGCCCTTGGCCAATTCGTGGGTGAAGGACTCCATGAGCATCAGGTACGACACGATGCCTTTCCGAGCCGGGCCCGACACCCCGGCATCGTCGGCTCGCTCGAGCGCCTGGGTGAACGTGAATCCGTGCATCGTGGCGAAGGCATCGAGCTTGGCCATCGTCGTGTCGCCGATGCCGCGCTTGGGCGTGTTGAGGATGCGTTTGACCGACACTTCGTCGGCCGGATTGGCCACTGCCTTCAGGTAGGCCAGGGCGTCCTTCACCTCGCGAC
>JAHECQ010000129.1 GCA_024641625.1 Acidimicrobiales bacterium
AATTCTGCGGTCTGTATCCGGATCTTCCCCGAGCGGCGGTGCTGATCGAGAGCATGGGGCCACCCATCGTTCGTACCGGGGACCGCACAGCTGATGAGGCCGAGTGGGAATGGGCTCGCTGGGTCGCGGAGGTCGTTCGGCAACCCGTCATCGCTCGGGCGATGCCCGACCTCGACGATGCCGTCGGTCGATTCTCCCGAGCTCATCCGTTGCTCGGCCCCGACCGAGCACGCTTCCTGGTCGAACGCAGCGTGCGAACCTTGCCGGACGGCTCGGTCGAGTGGCTCTTCGACCCGGCTACCCGAGACTGGTTGGCCGGACACGATCACGGGCGGGCCGAGCAGCGTTGGCGGGCGGCCACCTGTCCCGTTCAGGTGATCCTGGGTGGCGACGCCTGGGATCGGTTCTGGGCCAAACGCGGGATCGGCGGCGACCTGTCGCCACTGCGCATGTCACCCGAGCAGCAGCGGCGACAAACCGAGAACTTCGCCGACGTCGACTTCGTCGTACTCGAGGGGGCCGGTCACATGGTGCCCTACGACGTGCCCGAGATGCTCAACGCCGAGATCGAGCGCTTCCTCGCCACCCGCGTGGCGGCTGGGTAGACCATCGTCCGGTACCAGCTCCTGGGTGCGCAGCTCACAGGTGCGGCAGAATTTCCTCGGCGACCGCCTCGAGCACCTCGAAGCGGGGGTCGAACGGGGGAAGGATCATCACCTGGTCCAGCCCTTCGTCGCCCAACACCCCGAGTCGATCGATCACCTCTTCGGCCGATCCGATGATGCAGGTTGCGTCCATCAACTCGGCAGAGATGAACCGTTCCTCGTCGGGCATGACCCAGCAGTTGTGGCCGGCGTGCACGTACTGGTGCCGGACATCGTCGGGAATGAGCTCCATCTTGGCGACGTAGTCGTCCCAGCCCGGCATGCCGGCAGCCGCCGGTTTCTTGTTGTAGTTGCGCACCTGGTCGTAGCTGTAGTGCATCGATGCCATGGCGAACGCCCCGCACAGCCGCTTGACCCGGTCGGAGTCGCGGGGCTCACCAGGCTCGAGGATCACGATGGTGGTGAGCGAACAGGTGAAGAAGCTGTTGCGATCGAGATCGCGTCCGGCCTCGGCGGCGCCCGCTTCGAGCATGCCCCACACCCGCAGCATGCCGCCGGCCCGCGGCGGCACCGACAGCACGGCACCATCGCCGTGTCGCCCGGCCAACGCCAGCGACCGGGGCCCGAAGCCCGACACGTACATGGGGATGGGCGCCTCGAAGTTCACGAAGCCCTTGTCGGCCATGATGTGGCGGATGGGCGAGGTGCGACCCCGCCAACGGAAGTCGGCTTCCTCGCCTCGAAGGAGTGGAGCGAGCACCGTCAGGTACTCGTCGAATTCGGCGATCGGCATCGGCTTGTGGCCCATGATCCGCATCGCGGTGTTCCCGGTGCCGATGCCGAGGAAGGTGCGTCCCGGTGCCATGGCGTTGATGGTGGCGATGCTCGACGCCGTCACCGGTGCCGGCCTCGTGGCGGCGACCGACACTCCGGTACCGATCCGGATGGTCGAGGTGCGGTCGGCGACGAGGGCCAGGGTGGCGTAGGGATCGGACCAGATCATGTGGCTGTCGGCCAGCCAGGCATGTGAGTACCCGAGCGCTTCGGCCCGCACGACGTAGTCGATGTCGTCGATCTTGGACGCAATGCAAACCCCGAGCTCCATGGAGGTTACGCTCGCGCCCTTATGAGCACCGCGCAAGACCAGGCCGGGATCGGTTCGCCGTCGCCGGCCGAGACGTCGGCCGCCACCGCCATCCCGATCCTCGAGTTCGGCCGGGCCTGGATGACGGATCCGGGGACCGCGGCCCGTTCGGCCGAGCTCGGCATCACGTCGCCGTTCGGGTTCTGGGTGCTCGGACGCGCCGGCGCGTTGGGGGACATCACGCCCGAGGGGGCCGCGGCCGTGATCGGCTTCATGGCACCTCACCTGGTGGCCGAGAACTGGGCCCAGAAGGGCGACCGGCCGGCACGGGACTACGCGCTCGAGTACTTGGAGGTGGCTGCTGTGTGGGGACGGCGTGCGTTGGCTGACGTCGAGCCTGCCCGACTCGAGCGGCTGCGGGAACTGGCGAACCGGATTGCCGCGGCCACGCCCGCGTCGGTGGGGGCGCTGTTCGCCGGTTGGCGTGCGCTCCCACAGCCCGAGGATCCCGCCGGCGGCGTGACGATCGCACTCGACGTGTTGCGCGAAATGCGCGGCGGCGCCCACCTGGCCGCCGTGCACGCTGCGGGACTCACCCCACATCGGGCCATCATCTCCTTCACCGCCGACCAGATCCGCGGCGGCACTGCAGGGTCCGAGCGCTTCGGCTGGCCTGCTCCCCACCCCGAGCCCGACGAAGCCCGGCGAGCGCGCGCCGAGGAGATCACCACCCTCATCTGTGCCCCCGGTTTCGGCGCCCTCGACCCGTCGGAGCGGGCCGAGTTCATCGATCTCGTGCTCGAGGCCCGAGCACGACTCCGATGAGCGGCGAGGCGATGGCCGTGGGCACCACGCTCGATTGGTACGGGTGCGCGACCTTCCGCATGCGGACCGGGGGGCTCACCATCTTCCTCGACGCCTACATCGATCGCATGGCCGGTGCCGCGGGCCCGCTGGACGAAGCCGGCAACCACGTCACCGCCGACAGCGTCGATGTCTGCGACTGGGTGGTCATCGGGCACTCGCACTTCGACCATCTCTATGGGGCCGAGCGCATCATGGCCAACACCGGTGCCACGCTCATCGGAAGTTACGAGACCGTCCGGATCATGGAGCAGGCGGGTGTGCCGGTCGATCGCATGATCTGCGTCGCAGGAGGCGAGACGATTGCCCTGGGGGCCGGCGTCACGGTCAGGGTGTTTCCCAGCCAGCACTCGTGCGTCTGGTCCCACAGCGCGATGGATCAACCCGACGCGGTGTGTCTCGGCGATCTCGGGGTCACCTGGCAGGAACAGCGAGAACGTTTCCGCCAACTCGGCCTGCACCTGGCTGGACTCGGCCCGGCGGCCGCAGCCCATCTTCGCAGCTCGCAGGTGGGGCACAGTGATCGGGGCGACGGCGGAGCGCTGGTGTTCCTGTTCGAGACTCCCGACGGCAGCGTGTTCTATCAGGACACCTCCGGCCACTGGTCGGGCGTGCTGCGTGACCTTCGGCCCGACGTGGCCCTGATCGGCGCGGCGGGCCGGGGGAACATCGACGGTGAGCCCATCCAGGGTTCGCTGGCCCAGTTCGTCGCTCGGCAAGCGGACCTGTTGCGACCGGCACGGGTCGTCCTGACCCACCACGACGACTGGATGCCCGGCTTCTCGGTGGCCACCGACATCGAGCCGATCCGGGCCGAACTGGCCCGCGTCGTTCCCACCACCGAGCTGATCGAGATCGGCTACTTGGACGCGCGTGAGATCCTCCCCCGTCAAGCTTCCTAGCGCGCCGGTCGCAGAAGCAGGGGTGAGCCGACGGGCCAACGCCGGCCTCGTCGTGGCGGCCAGCGCCATGCTGCTGATCAGCTTCGTCGGTACCGCCACCAACATCGCCGTACCGGTGCTGCAGGCCGAGTTCACCGACTCCCCGCTCTCGACCATCTCGTGGGTGGTGTCGGGCTTCAACGTCGTTCAGGTCACCTTCATGCTGCTCGGTGGACGGTTGGCCGATCGGCTGGGTCGAAAGAGCGTGTTCCTCGCCGGCATGTTGTTGTTCGCCCTCGGCGCCGGGCTGTCCGGTTTTGCGCCGACGATCCTGTTGGTGGTGGCGGCCCGGGCGATTCAAGCGATCGGTGCCGCGCTGATCCTGCCGTCGTCACTGGCGGCGGTCCTGCCCGAGTTCCCCCGGGAGCGGCACGCCACCGTGGTGTCGATGTGGTCGTCCATGGGTGTGTTCGGTTCGGCTGCGGCTCCGACGATTGCCGCAGGTGTGCTCGGTGTCGCGTCCTGGCGGGCGGTGTTCCTGCTGGCGGTTCCGATTGCGCTGCTGGCGTTCGTTGCCGGCTACTTCGTGCTGACTCCCGATGCCGCAAGGAAGCCCGAGCGTCGCCTCGATTGGCTGGGAGCAACGGCGGGCACGCTGGCGCTGGGCGGCGTCGTGCTGGTCATCGTGCAAGGCCGGGTGTGGGGATGGACCGACGTCCGAATTCTGGCCGTCGGACTCCTGGCCTTGGTGTCGGCGGCAGTGTTCGTGCGGAGTTCCCTTCGCCACGACGAGCCGCTGCTCGACTTCGATCTGTTCTCGATTCGTTCCTTCACCGTGGTCACGTTGGCCACGTCATTGCTGGCATTGTCGACCACGGCGACGTGGTTCCTCTACCCGTTGTTCATGCGGGAGATCTGGGACTACAGCACCTTCCAGGTTGGCCTGGCCATGACGCCGGGACCGCTGGTGTTGGTGGTGGTGGCGCCGTTCTCGGGCCGTTTCGCCGACCGTAACGGCTACCGCGGCCTGCTCACCCTCGGCGCCGCCATGGCCAGCCTCGGCACTGCCTGGATGGCCATCTTCCTCGCCCCTGGCCGACCGTACGTCCTGGCCTTCCTGCCCGGCACCTGCATGATCGCCCTTGGTATGTCGTTCATGCTCGGCCCGGGCAACTCGGCCGCGTTGCGTGACGTGCCCGAGAGCCAACTCGGTGCGGCGAACGCGGCCTACAACACGTGCCGACTCTTCGGTGGATCGTTGGGCGTGGCCATGGCCGCTTCGCTCCTGGGTAATGTGCAAGGTGCCCACCCGTTGTCCTCGTTCCGCTTGTCCTGGTGGGTGCTCGTCCTGCTCATGGCCCTGGCCGTGCCCCTGTTGTGGTTCGCCTACCCGGGCCGGGATCGTCCGGCAGTTCCTCGCCGCGCCATGCGGGTTCGCCAGGCCTAACCTCCTGGACATGTCCTCAGCGATCGGAACCGAGAACCCGTTGCGAATCGAGCGCGTTGACGCCGATCGGCTGTGGTCACGCCTCATGGACATGGCCGCCGTCGGTTCGACTCCGGGGGGAGGCAACAATCGTCAAGCCTTGAGCGACGAGGATGCGGCGGGCCGGGCATTGTTCCTCGGGTGGGCGTTGGCCGCCGGTTGCTCGGCCGAAACCGACGAGATCGGGAACTTGTTCGTGCGTCGTCCCGGCTCCGATCCCGAGGCCGCGCCCGTCCTCCTGGGCAGTCATCTCGACACCCAGCCGACCGGGGGTCGCTTCGACGGTGTGTACGGCGTGTTGGGCGGCCTGGAGGTGATCGAGCGCCTGAACGACCTCGGCATCCAGACCGTGGCGCCGATCGAGTTGGTGGTGTGGACCAATGAGGAGGGCTCTCGGTTTCCTCGTTCGATGATGGGATCGGGGGTGTGGGCCGGCGTGTTCGACCTCGATCACACGCTTGGTCTCGCCGACGTCGATGGCATTTCGGTCGGTGCCGAGTTGACCAGACTCGGGTGGGCGGGAACTCGTGCCGCTGAGCCGACGGCCTACCGGGCGGCGTTCGAACTCCACATCGAGCAAGGTCCAATCCTGGAAGCCGAGCACATCGAGATCGGCGTCGTCACCGGTGTACAGGGCCTTCGATGGTTCACCATCGAACTCCACGGGTTCCCCGCACATGCCGGCCCGACCCCGATGAAAGGTCGGCGCGATCCTGCTCGGGTCATCGCCAACGTCGTCGAACGGGTCTACCGACTGGTGGACGATCACGGTCCTTGGGCTCGTGCCACCTTCGCGCAGTTCCGGTCGTGGCCGACGAGTCCCAACACGATCCCCGAACGTCTCGTCTGCACCCTCGATCTTCGGCACCCCGACCGAGCCACCCTCGATCGCCTCGAGGCCGAGATGCGCAGGATCGTCGCCGAGGAGGCGGACAAGCGATCGGTCGAGGCCGCCATCGCCATCGACAACAACTCGGCCCCGGTCACCTTCGACGAGAACTGTGTTGCCTCGATCGAGGAGGCCATCTCGTCGCTGGGGTTCTCGGCTCGTCGCCTGGTGTCGGGTGCCGGCCATGATGCCTGCTACGTGGCACTCCATGCGCCCACGTCGATGATCTTCGTGCCCTGCGACGATGGACTCAGTCACAACGAGGCCGAGAACATCACCAAGGAGCAGGCCGAGCGAGGCGCCAGCGTCCTGCTCAATGCGGTCGTGGCCAACGCCGGCAGGCTCTCCTGAGCATCCAGCGCCCCGACCATCCAACGCCCTGACCAGCCAGGTCCATCGCCGGTTTTCCGTCCCACCACCGCACATCAAGGGAGCGATCCACCGTGTCCGAGTCCGCCGAGAAGTCAACATCGACCGAGAAGTCCAGGCCGCTCGAGGGAGTGTTGGTCGTGTCGCTGGAGCAGGCGGTTGCCGGACCCCTGGCCACCGCGAGACTCGCCTCGGCCGGAGCTCGTGTCATCAAGATCGAGCGCCCCGAGGGTGACTTCGCCCGCGGCTACGATCGGGCGGCCAACGGGATCTCCAGCTACTTCGCGTGGGGGAATCAGGGCAAGGAGTCGATTGCTCTGGATCTGAAGGACCCCGACGATCTTGGGCTGATGAGGCGAATGGTCGATCGGGCCGACGTGTTCGTCCAGAACCTCGCGGTCGGGGCAACCCATCGGATGGGACTCGATGCGGCCTCGTTGCAGGCAACGAATCCGGGCCTCGTGATCTGCGACATCTCGGGGTACGGCTCAGACGGTCCCTATGCCGAGATGAAGGCGTACGACCTGTTGGTCCAGGCCGAGAGCGGGTTGTTGTCGATCTCGGGACCGCCGGGTCCCTATGGGCGCGTGGGCGTGAGTCTGGTTGACGGCATCACCGGGTACAACGCGGCCATCGGCATCATGGAAGCGCTGTATCGCAAGGCCCGAACAGGAGAGGGCGCCCATCTCGAGACGTCGCTCTTCGCCTGCGCTGCCGATCTGATGACGGTGCCGCTGATGCACTTCGACTATCTCGGCAAGGCGCCGGAACGGGTTGGTCTCGCGCACCCCTCGGTCGCGCCCTACGGCGGCTTCGAGTCGGGCGACGGTCAGACGGTGGTCATTTCGATCCAGTCCGATCGGGAGTGGCGAATCTTGTGCGACGAGGTGATGGAGCGACCAGAGCTCGCCGATGATCTGCGCTTTGTCACCAACAACGATCGCGCCGCGAATCGGGCTGCCACCGATGCAGTCGTCGCCGAGGCGTTCGCCCGATTCGGTCGATCCGAACTCGAGGATCGTCTGCGCTCTTCGCGTATCGCCTTCGGGGCAGTGAACGATCTCGCCGACCTGTCGACTCACCCACAGTTGCGGCGATCCGAGGTCGCGCACGAGTTCGGTACCGTCAGACTTCCCGCGCCACCTGTGACTGCCGACTGGCAAGGGCCCGGCGTCGTGCCCGCCATCGATGCTCATGGCGAGGCCATCCGCCGAGAGTTCGGCTGATCATCCGAGCCCCGCCGCAGCGCCGTCGCCACGAACGCTGCAGCTGGGTGGCCCCGTTGCCGGCCGAGGAACTGTTCGGGCCGAAGGGCCCGGCTGCCCGTCTCCCAGCGACAGACCGTGTACCGGACAGACGGTGTACCGGACAGACGGTGTACCGGACCGACCGTGTGAATGGCATGATGCAGGAGTCAGAATCCCCAACGAAGAGGACCCAATGCCGGCTCATCCCCTCAACACCGACGATCTCGGTGGCCAGATGTACAACCTCGCCATGTCCGAGAAGGCTCGACCGCTCCTGGACGCGGTGAAGAAGTTCATCGCCGAAGAGATCGACCCCATCACCGAGGAGTTCCACCGGCTGGGGGAGGGTCGTGCCGAACGTTGGGGGTATGGCGATGGCCAGCTCGAGCTGCTCAATACGGTGAAGCAGAAGGCGAAGGATCAGGGGCTCTGGAACTTCTTCCTTCCCGACGCCGAGACCGGTGAAGGCCTCAGCAATCTCGATTACGCCTACATTGCCCAGGAGCTCGGTAAGAACCGCCTGGCGTCGGAGTGCCTCAACTGCTCGGCTCCCGATACCGGGAACATGGAAGTACTCGAACGAGTCGGCACCCCGGAGCAGAAGAAGCAGTGGCTCGAGCCGCTGCTGGCCGGCGAGATCCGCTCGGCGTTTGCCATGACCGAGCCCCACACCGCCTCGTCCGATGCCAAGAACGTTCGCACCGAAGCGGTGCTCGACGGTGAAGAGTGGGTGATCAACGGCGAGAAGTACTACATCTCCGGTGCCGGCGATCCCCGCTGCAAGATCATGATCACCATGGTCCGCACCAACCCGGACGCCGCCCCGCATCTCCAGCAGTCGCAAATCCTCGTCCCGATCGACACGCCGGGCGTCAAGATCCTCGGCCCGATGCACGTCTTCGGTACCGACGATGCACCGCACGGCCACATGCACATTCGTTTCGACGACGTTCGGGTTCCCGCTGCCAACATGTTGCTCGGGGAGGGTCGCGGTTTCGAGATCTCCCAGCTGCGACTGGGCCCAGGGCGCATCCACCACTGCATGCGGTCCATCGGTGCCGCCGAGAAGGCACTGCAGCTCTTCTGCGAGCGTGGTCTCAGCCGCGAAGCGTTCGGCAAGCCGATCATCCAGCTCGGCAAGAACATCGAGACTGTGTCGCGCATGCGCATCGAGATCGAGGCCATGCGCCTGATGGTTCTCCGTGCAGCCAAGGCAATGGACGTCCTCGGCAACAAGGAGGCCCGGGTGTGGGTCTCGGCGGTCAAGGCAATGGTGCCCGAGCGCGTGTGCAAGATCATCGACGAGGCCATCCAGATCCATGGCGCCACCGGCGTCTCGCAGTGGACTGTCCTGCCCGATCTCTACCATCAACAGCGCACGCTCCGTCTGGCCGACGGGCCGGATGAGGTGCACCACATGGTGGTGGGTCGGGCCGAAGTGGCCCGCTACCAGGCAGCTCCGCTCAGTGGCCTGGAGACCGGCATGGTCGACTACGAGGACTTCTTCGACATCGGCCGGAACTGACGGTTCCTGCACTGTTCGGGCTCGTCACCAGCGGGTGGATCCTCTTGCCGGCACCGGCAGGGTGGTCCACTCGCTGGTCTCGAGAACCTTCTCAGATGACGGCGATCGCCTCGATCTCGATCAGATAGTCGGGAGCGGCGAGGGCGGTGACACCAAGCAGCGTCGAGGCCGGAGGGTTGTCCGATGGCAGGTAGCGTCCTCGTACCTCGGCAATGGTTGCCCGGTGCTCGGGCTGGTAGTCGACGACGAAGGTGGTGATCTTGACCACATCGGAGAAGCCGGCACCGGCGGCCGCCAGCGCGATGCCCAGGTTCTTCATCACCTGATCGGTCTGCGCCCCGAGATCGCCGACGCCCACCGTCGCGCCGGCAGCGTCCACGGCGATCTGGCCGGAGATGTAGATCGTGGTTCCTCCGGTCGCGGCCACCGCGTGGCTGTAGGTGGGTGCATTGCTCAGACCATCGGGTCGGATGTGGCGGAGTTCGGCCATGGTGGGTTCCTCGTCGTTGTAGGTTTGGGGTCTCGATGGATTCGAAGGTCGGGTCGGCTCACGAAGTCAGTGCCTCGAGGGCGTCGTTGGCGAGTCGGTCGGGTGCCTGGAGCGGACCGAAGTGCCCGAGGTCCGCGTGCACCTCGAGGGTGGCATTCCGAAGCGCCTCGTAGGCCGGCATGCCGAGGTT
>JAHECQ010000130.1:0-3542 GCA_024641625.1 Acidimicrobiales bacterium
AGGGTGTTATTTTGGGGATCGGTGAGCGTGGTTTGAGTGCGGCGCGCGACGATGATGCCGTGGCCGGTGAGATGGTGCCCCCGTCAGGAACGGTGACGTTCTTGTTTACTGACATTGAGGGGTCCACGTTCTTGTGGGATTCGGAGCCGACTGAGATGACGGCTGCGTTGGAGGTTCACGATCGCATTGCGCGGACGGTGTTCTCGCAGCGCGATGGGTATGTGTTCTCCACAGCGGGGGATTCGTTTGCGGTGGCCTTCGCAAGGGCGGATGACGCTGTCTTGGCGGCTTCGGAGTTGGTCAAGGCTTTGGCCGAGGTCGCGTGGCCGACCTCGGTCCCGTTGCGGGTGCGGGTTGGTGCGCACACCGGTGAGGCTCAGGAGCGTGATGGTGACTATTTCGGCCCGGCGGTGAACCGGGCGGCCCGTGTGATGGCTGCAGGTCACGGCGGACAGGTACTCGTGTCGGAGACCACTGCCGGCGTCGTCGGCGGCGTTGGGGTGCGGCTGGGTGACTATTCGCTGCGAGGGTTTGCGCTGCCGATGGGGATCTGCCAGGTGGGTGATGGCGAATTCCCTCCTCTGAGGGTGTCCGCGTCATCGGCGGGGAACCTCCCGCCAGTCGTCGATGAGTTCGTGGGTCGAGTGAGCGACGTTGCGGGAGTGGTGGGGCTGGCTCGTCGCAAGGGCCTGGTGACGGTGTCGGGGCCAGGGGGAATGGGTAAGACGCGCCTGGCGATTGAGGCTGCGACAGAGCTCGCGTTGGACCTGCCTGATGGTGGTTGGTTCGTTGATCTCGCCACAGCGGCCGGGCCCGAAGCGGTCGTCCATCTGGTGATCTCGTCGGTGGGGGTTCGGGTGACCGAGGGCGATGACTTGTTGGGTGCGGTGGCGCGTCATCTCGGAACGCGCCGCGCCGTCGTTGTTCTGGACAACTGCGAGCATGTGCTCGACGGTGTGGTGGAGCTGGTGGACGCGGTGCTGGCCCAGGGTTCGGACGGTGTCCTGTTGGCAACGAGCCGGGAGCGGCTCGGTGTGCGTGGTGAGCAGGTTTGGCCCCTCGATGGCTTGTCAGTCGGCGAGGGCGTCGACCTGTTCGTGACGCGGGCACACTCGGTCGATCCTCGGCTGGATGTCGATGTGAGCGTCGTCGCCCAGCTTTGCGATCGTCTCGATGGGATGCCTTTGGCGATCGAGTTGGCAGCGGCGCGGGCGGGGACGATGACGCCAGCCGAGTTGCTGGAGAACCTCGACGACCGGTTTCGCCTGCTTCGTGGGTCGCGTCGCAGAGGGTCGCCCAGTGCATTGCGTGACACGGTGGAGTGGTCGTTCGGGCTGCTCGACGAGGAGCAACAGACCACACTCGAGCGACTCTCGGTCTTCGCTGCCCCCTTCGTGATGGACGATGCGGTTGCTCTCTGTCAGAGCGAGCACCTGGACCGCTTCGATGTGATCGAGGTCGTGGGGGAACTGACGGACAGATCGTTGCTGGTCTCAAGTCGTACGGGAGACACCACCCGATTCCGAATGCTCGAGACCATCCGAGCCTTCGGTCACGAACGGCTCGAACACGCCGGCACCCGCGACGCAGTGCAGCGAGCCCACGCCATGCACACCGCCGCGTGGCTCAAGGAGGTCCTGCGGTCCCTTGAAGGCGCCGACGACGCCGCCGCAGTCAGCGAGCTCGACCGAGGCTGGGCCGAGTTGCGTGAGGCGATTCGATGGAGCGTGCACGCCGGTGACGTCGAACTGGCGGTCGAGCTCACCGCGGGTCTGGGCGTAGAAACGCAGATGCGTGAGCGTCGAGAGGCCCGCGACTGGATTCGAACCACCGCAAGCTTGGACGGTGCAGTCGAGCACCCACGAAGCGCGGAGCTACTCGCATCCGCATCGATCGTTGACTGGGTCACCGGCAGCTATGCCGATGGCCTCGCTCGTTGGCAGCACGTCGAGGACCTCAGACGTCAGCACCCAGAGATTCTGAACGCACAGATTGCGCTTGCCGCGTCACAGCACTACACGACGGCCGGGAAACTCGACCGAACGATGGACATCCTTGCCGGACTACGGCAAGAAGCGGTCGCAGCGGGCCAGTGGTTCACCGAGGCATACGCTCTGGCGACCCAGGTGATCGGCAGCAGCTACGCCGGTGAGACCGCCGGCGCACAGCGATACCTCGACGAACTCCGACCACTCGCCGGCCAGCGCGACAACGGACACGTCAGGGCCCTCACGGCCTTCGTTGAGACCATGTCCCTCGTCGACACCGACCCCACAGCCTGTGTCGAAGCAGCGCGCCGCGCCCTTCAGCTCGCCGACGAGTTCACCGTCCCATGGGTCGCCAACATGGCCGCGAATTACCTCACCTACGCCCTGATCCGCTCAGGCGACCACGCAACCGCAACCCAACAAGTCCTCGCCGTACTCGAGGAACTCGCCCAGGGCGCGGCGATCTCAGCGCTCGACAACACCGCACGCAACTGCGCCCTATTACTCGCCGCCTCCGGTGACCAACACGCCGCGGCCACCATCGGGGGCTGGCTCACCGCCCGCGATTCGATCGTGGGCACCGCGGGCATGAAGACCTACACCCGAAGCGTGATCGACTCGCTCCACCGCGCAAGCGACCCCGCGCTCACCGACAGCGCCAAACAGGGCAGTCAGCTCACAGCCGAACAACTCATCAGCTACGCCACCACCCACATGAACTCCCTCTCCCACGAGCTCGAGCCCGACACAGACCCAGCTCCATCACGGAGTCGCTAGCTCCGCTCACTCACCCCGGCAATGCCGGGTGGGGGTCGGTGGTTCAGGGGATCACGTGAAGCGTCGTTGGCGCGTGACGCGCGGCGACTCCGCGTGGTCTAGCCGGGGAACTCGGTGAGACCACCGAGTTCCAACATGCCCATCGGGAGAATCTTCCGGCTCTGGAACAGCCACGAGCCATCGACGTAGATCAGTACGTCGCCCACGATCGACGCTGCTTGTTCGTCGGCCTGGGCGGTTCGGTGGGCGTAGATCTTCATGGTGGTCATTCCGCTGGCGTGGCCGAGTCGGGCGGCGACCGTCGGTAGCGGCACGCCGGCGTCGAGGAGCTGGGTGGCCTGCCAGTGGCGGAGGTCGTGGAGGCGGATCGACTTGTCGACTCCCGCCTTCTTCCGTACCCGGGCCCAGCGGGTGCTGGCACCATCGGGGCGCCACGGGGTGCCGCCGTCGTCGGTGAACACTGGCAACTCGGGTTCGATTCCGATCTCGGCCCGCATGTCCCGGAGCTGAGCCAACATCTCGACGGTGGCGTCGTCGAGGATCACCGTTCGGGTGGAGCGGGTCTTCGTCTCCTTGTCCTCTCGAACCCCGGGCAGGGCGACGTGGGAGCGGGCGACGGTGAGGGTGGGGGAGAGGCCGGCTTGGCCACGTTGTGGTCGACGAGACCCCATCGTTCGGCCTGGTTCAGCGAGGCTCGCAACAGGGCGTGGACCTGGCGCACGGTGGCGGGGGTCATTCCCCGTTGGGTGAGCGAGTCGTAGAGCCGGTCCACGTCGA
>JAHECQ010000130.1:3552-4028 GCA_024641625.1 Acidimicrobiales bacterium
AGCCGCACGTAGGCGCCCAAGGTCGGGTCGAGTTCCGAGGCAGCGATCAGGAGGGCGCGCACCTCCTCGGGTGTGGGCGGGTGCTGGACCGTCTGGGGCATCGATGGGGGAGAGGCCAGCTTGGCCACGTTGCGGCCGACGAGACGTTCGATGTAGCGCCGGTAGCCATAGAGAGTGTTGGCCGATCGGCCCTTGGCCTCCAGGTGCTCGAGCCAGCGCTCCATCAACTCGGCGACAGTGACGTCGTCGGGTCCGACCCGACCCGCACGAACCTCGGTCTCCAGCGCGGCGAGCGCGGCCTTGGCCTCACGCTTGCTCGTGGTCTGCACCGTGCGGATCACCCGCCGGTACTTGCCGATCGACGCGTCGCAGCCGGCTGACACCGTCAACTCCCACGTTCCCGGGCTGCGCTGTCGCATCGTCCCCATCGCCGTCCCCCTGTATTCGCGGCAGATTCGCGGCAACAGGTATTCGAT
>JAHECQ010000130.1:4038-9612 GCA_024641625.1 Acidimicrobiales bacterium
AGGAGAGTCGATCCAGAAAACCTGTGTTGATCAGGGATTTCTCGGTAGGCCGCCCGGGGCTCGAACCCGGCACCTTGGGATTAAAAGTCCCCTGCTCTAGCCAGATGAGCTAGCGGCCCACGACGAAACCGGTGGCTTCGTGAAACAACCACGCTAGCGCTAGATCCGAGACCCCGCGGTGGCCATTCGGATGACAAGATGGTCAACAGTGTTCCTTCGCCCCGTCTGTCCGATCTCCCTGCACGCCCGGCTGCGCCTCCGGTCGGCACTGTTTGCGTTCCTGCTCGTCGGAGCCATGTCCTGCGGTGAGCTACCCGAGCCGGAGCTGGGGTCGCCCCCCACGAGCATCGCCAATTCCCTCGATCTCCAAGCCCCCGTCGTGGGAAGTGCCCGAACGCCATCGAACGGCGATGCCAATGCTTTGAGCGATGGCGAAGTCGCCGATCTCATTCTCACGACCGGCATGGTGATCGGCACCGGGCCGGCGTCGCGGGTCTCGACGCTCGGGCCTCCGTTCACCACCATCAGTCCCATTCTTGCTGTCGATGATCGTCTCGGAGGCATCGTTGCTCAGGCTGCATCCGGCGAAGTCCTGTGGTTTCCCGGCGAAGGCGGTTCGAGCCAGCTCATCAACGTCGAAGGCGGCCAACTGCTCGACGTCGGGCTTCGCGCCGACACGCCGTCGGCCTTCCTCCTCGTCGAGGAGTTGGCATCGGGCGATTCTGCCGAGGGGACCGATGACCAACAGCCTTCGCCGACGCAGCGCATCGACGTGGTCGAGTTGGTGACCGGTGAGCGCCAGCCCTTTGCTGTCCTCGAGGCAGGACGCATCCTGAGCGACTTCACCGCCGGCGGTGGCCGCGCCGCGCTGATCTACACCGATGACGAGTGTGGGGGCTTGCTGCTGTTCGACGATGCAGGCGTGCCGATCGAGACGTCGCTTCCTGCGAGCCAGTGCCCGGTGGTCGGCCGGCCGTTCCACGGTGCAGTCGCGCTGAGCCCTGACGGCGGGCTGTTGGTCCACACCGAGGTCACCTACCGCCCTGACGGCGTGCAAGCCGCGACCGCCATCGTCGGCCACGACTTGGGAGCCGGCGACGAAGTGTTTCGGCTGGATGTGGGTGGGCCCGGTGACCGTCTCTCGTCTCTCGCCTTCGACGGTCAGCGCGTGGCGTTCATTCGCACCAGCCTCAACCCGGAGGTCGAATCAGGGCCGATCGTGATCGATCTTGCCGATCCCGAAGACGCGCTGGTCGTCAGCATGTCCGACGCCGTCAGCATCGCCTTTGCCCGCAGTCCGCTCTCGGCCGGCTGACGCTTGGGGTACCCCGTCCGGGCGGTTCGATGGCGCTAGCCTGACGGCGTGGTGCATGACCGAGAGCATGGTGGACGCACAAACGATCCAGGGTCGCCGGAGTTGATCGTCGATCTTCCGACGATGCGTGACCTCGACGAACTCGAGCTGGAGCTGAACGGCATCGATCGCGTGCTGGCCGATCTCGAGGCTACTCCCACTCCGGCGATTGCGCCCCGGCCGGAGGCGGCTCCTCCCACGCCTTGGCAATGAGGAAGCCGCGCGCCCGCTCGCTCATCGGGTAGCGATTCACCAGCGTCCAGAAGCGAGCCGTGTGACCCAGTTCGACGAGGTGGGCCAGCTCGTGGACGATGACGTAATCGACCACCCAATCGGGAAACCCGGCCAACCGATCCGAGAGCCGAATGGTGCCGTGGTCCGGTGTACACGAACCCCACCGCTGTGACTGGTTCGTCACCCACCGTATGGTCGAAGGAAGTGGGAGATCATGACGCCGAGCAAGGTCTTCTGCCCTGCCGGCGAGGTCCAGGTGTTCGGACTGTTGTCGGCGCTCGAAGCGCGTCTGGAAGTACGCCACCATGTCGCGCTCCTCACGAGCGGTGAATCGGGCAGGTATCCGGACCTCCAGCGTGGCGCCACGGAGTTGCGCCTCTGCGGTCTTGCGGCGGCGGGTACTGCGCACGACCCTGACATCGAGCCGGGCCATGTCCCCAGCTGCGTCGTCGCCAGGTGTCTCATCGGTAGGGGTCCGGTTTGCGGCAGCATCGTTCATGGGATCGCCGATCGCTCAGATCCGATCGGCGTCACCGCCGGTGGATATCTCCCCGTCGATGAGTTCGAGACGATCTCCGGCCCTCCACGTACCATCGGACTCGTTGTGATGGAAGTGCACCTCGCGACCCCACAGGTTCGGAACTCGTTTGGCGTGGATACCGAGCGACTCCTCGAAATTGTGGATGACGCCGCCGTGGGTCAGGACCAACACGTGTTGCCCAGGTAGGTGTCGGGCGAGTGCCCGGAGCGCCGGCCCGGTTCGGCCGAACAGATCCTGATCGTTCTCGTACCCCTCGGGTCGTCGATGATCGGCCAGAAAACCGGGATATCGGGCCTCGATCTCCTCGACGGTGAGTCCTGACCAGGGACCAGCCGCACGCTCGCGCAGGTCGGGAATCGTCACGACCGGGCCCAAGCCCAGCTCGGCGGCGATGAGTTGAGCGGTTTCGAAGGCTCGCTGTTGTGGCGAGGCGACGATGGCGTCGAGGGTGCCGATTCGTGCCGCGGCACGTACCGCCTGCGACCTCCCCAGTTCGGACAGTGGCGGATCGGCTTGGCCTTGCCAGCGCCGCTCGGCGTTCCACGTCGATTGCCCGTGACGTACGAGCAGCAGTCGGGTCACGTGGGCCATGGCCGCACCCTACCTCCGACCACCGGCCGTAGAATCCTCGTCATGGTCACGTTGCGTCTCTTCGCCCAAGCCCGTGAATCGGCGGGGGAGAAGATGGCTCGGTTCGACGCGACGACCGTGGGTGAGGTGCTCGATGCTGCGGTGGGCCGCTTCGGCCCCGAGTTCGAAGCTGTGCTGCGCGGTTCCCGCGTGTGGCTGAACGGGGTGCCCGCGGAACGAGATGCCTTGGTCGACGATCGCGACGAGGTGGCCGTGCTTCCCCCGGTTTCGGGTGGCTGAGCGTCTCACGCTCGATCGGCGCTTGGCCGTCCCGCGCCCCATCGACGGTCCCAAGGTGACGCTGGGGGTCCTGTGGGTGCTCTCGCTGTTCGTGGCCGCCCGATGGTCGGGCGACCTTGCCGTGGTCGTCCTGACCCCGGTCGCGGCGTTGGCCGGACTGCAGACAGCTCATCGATGGACCCACCACGAGCCGTGCGATCGGTGGGCGGTGGCACTCACTGCGGCTGTGTTGGCCGCGTCGGCCTTGTTCGGTGTGGTCGCGCTCGGCGCCGCGGTCCTGGCGGGCACCCTGGCGTTGGTCCTGTATGCGCTGGCGTTGCCGCTGCCCCGGGGGGCCAACCGCATCCGATTCGCCGAGTTGTCGATTCTGTGCGCATTGCCGGCCGGGCTGGCCGCCGGCTCCTTGTTGGCGCTCGCACGCGACCTGCCCGAGGCGTTCGTCGGTCTCGTCTTGCTGGTGAGCGCCTACGAGGCCGGCGACTTCCTCATCGGCTCGGGGGCCGGGAACTCCTTCGAAGGGCCTGTGGCCGGTCTCGTGATGCTGGGTTTGGTCGCGGCCGGGCTGTATCTCGTGCTTCCGGCGCCGTTCACGATCGCCGATCTTCCGTGGTTCGCCGGTCTGGCGGCAGTGGGCGCCCCGCTCGGTCAGTTCGCGGCCTCGGCATTGCTGCCCAGCGGTGAGGATCCGGCGCCCGCGCTGCGCCGCCTCGACTCGTACCTGCTGGTCGCCCCCCTGTGGTTGCTCCTGCTGTGATGCTCCTGGTCCACCCGGGCCGGTGACCGGTACCGGCGGTGTCAGTAGCTCACTTTGGCCGAGCAGGTACCCTAGCCACTTGTGATCGAACCCCTGGCTCGCCTGCTCGCTCCCGAGAACTTGAAGGGCATCACGACGCGCCCACTGCCGGAGTTGCGGGATCTTCGCATTCAGTGCTCGGAGGTCGAGGACGACATCTCGTTGGTGCGCAGAGTGGCACAAGGCCGTCTGGACATCGTTGGCCACGAGGTCCGTCGTCGCGCCGGGGATGCGCCGAACGACGCTCCGCAGTCTCTGTTGTACGACCTGCCGGATCTTCTTGCCGACGCCCCGCGAACCGGGCAGGTTGGTCGCGGTCGCCCGGTTGCCGTCGGCGAGCCTGGCCCGGTCGCAGCGGAACTGGTCGATCGCCTGGATCGCGCCGTCTCACCTTCGCATCTGGCGGGCATCGACCAGATTCCCGAGAGCGAGCTTCGGGAGATCTTCGAGCGACTGCGGAGCTTCGAACTCGAGCTCTCGTCGGTCCGCCATCAGTTGCACGAGCGCATCGACGCCATCCAGTCCGAGATCGGTCGCCGCTATCGAGATGGCGAGGCGTCCATCGAGAGTCTCCTTTCCTAGGTGAGCGTTGCTCGGCGAGAGAGCCGTCTGCCCATGGATCGGGAAGATTCTTCCCCGAACGGGGGTTGAGGCAAGCCGTGCGTCGCGTCGCTGTTCTTTCTCTCCACACCTCACCCCTGGCCCAGCCGGGCACCGGCGACGGCGGCGGCATGAACGTGTACGTTCGTGAGTTGGTGTCGGCGTTGGCGCAAGCGGGTCTCGAGTGCCGGGTGTACGTGCGCCGCTATGCCGCCGGCCTCCCGGCACGCGTCGAGGTCGAACCGGGCTTCGAAGTGGTTCACGTCCCCGCGGGTCCCGTCGATGCCTCGAAGGAGGCGCTTCCCGGTCTCGTCGAGGAGTTCGCCGACTGGGTTGCCCGCGATCTCGAGTCCGATCCGGCCGACGTCATTCACGCCAACTACTGGCTCTCCGGAGTTGCCGGTCAATTGCTCAAGCAGCGCCTCGGCCTCCCCTTGGTCACCACATTCCACACCCTGGCCCGGGTGAAGGCCGTCCTCGGTGACCCCGAGCCGGAGCGGCGGGCCCGCGCCGAAGCAGAAGTCATGGCCTGTGCCGATGTCGTGCTGGCCAACTGCACCACCGAGGCCGATCAGCTGGTCGAGTACTACGACGTACCGCGTCACCGAATCGAAATCGTGCCGCCCGGAGTCGATCATGCCTTCTTCTCCCCCGGAAGCCAGGCCGGCGCCCGTTGGGCCCTGGGGGCCGACGTGGAGCGGCCGCTCTTGGTGTTCGTCGGTCGGATTCAGCCGCTGAAGGGCGCTGACGTGGCTGTGCGTGCGTTGGCTCGCGTCGAGCGAACCGATGCTCGATTGTGGATCATCGGTGGTGCAAGTGGCCTTCGCGGTGATGTCGAGGTGGAGCGGGTGCACCATCTGGTGGAGGAGCTCGGCTTGGTCGATCGGGTCGAGTTCCTCCCGCCGAAGCCCCATCATCTCCTGTCGACCTACTACCGGGCGGCCGACGTGTGCCTTGTGCCCAGCCGTTCGGAGTCCTTCGGCCTGGTTGCTCTTGAGGCCGGGGCATGTGGGGTGCCGGTGGTCGCCTCGGCCGTCGGAGGTCTGCTCACCCTGGTGGAGCACGGGCGGTCCGGGTATCTGGTCGACAGTCGCAATCCAGATGACTACGCCGCATGGATCGATGCAATACTCGCCGATCCGGTGTTGGCGCGTCGGTTGTCGGTCTCGGCCGCCGGAAGGG
>JAHECQ010000131.1 GCA_024641625.1 Acidimicrobiales bacterium
CTGGTGGCTGCCGCCATGTGGAACCAGGCGGCCAACCGACGTCGGGCGAGTGTGCTCGGCTTCATGCGCACGGGCTTTCGGAACTCCGTCATGCCTCCGCAACAACTGCGCTTCGACCTCATCGGTCGCCCGGTCGACGACGCCGGCGGCGAGGTGTCGATCTCGTATCGGTCGGAGCGCGGCGGTTCGTTTGCGATCGAGACCAGCGGAGCCCATGTGGACAACACCGATGCCGATGGGTCCGACCCGAGACGGGTGGTGGTGCTCGACGCCGACGAAGAGGCCGTGACCATCGAACTCGATGGTCGGCGCAGCACCCATCAGATCGTCGTCGCCGGCAACCGCTGGCACGTGCAGAGTCCATCGGGTGCAGTGGAACTCACACTGATTCCGCGATTCCCCGAACTCGGAGGAGCCGGCGTCGCCGGCGGTCAAACGGCGCCCATGCCGGGGGTCATTCGCGCCGTACCGGTGGCCGTCGGCGATCAGGTCGCGGCCGGACAACCACTGGTCGTCATGGAAGCCATGAAGATGGAACACACCTTGGCCGCGCCCGAGCCGGCAATCGTCACCGAGGTCCGATGTGCGGTTGGCGACCAGGTCGACAACGGAGCGGTGCTGGTAGTGCTGGAACCGCTCGGCTGACCCGATGGTGACGTTTGTTGCGAGTCGGTTTCAGTCATCACTCATTCCATGGCCCAGCTGGCCTTATCCAGCCTCCGACGCTAGGTTCGGCCGGTCGCCGCACGTAGGTGGCGGCAACAGTCAACCACTCCAAGGGGAGAATCTATGAGGATCAGGGACCATTGGTTCCGCGCACTCGCTCTACTGCTCGCGCTCGGCTTGGTTGCCGCCGCGTGCGGTTCGAGCGATAGCGACGGAGCTTCGAGCGACGGTGACACCACATCCGACAGCGGCAGTAACGCCGGCGAGGTCGACAAGGACAAGGCGACCGACGCGGTGAAAGAAGCAGCCTCCAGCACCACTACGGCGGATGACATGGCGGTGGCTACCACCATGGAGGAGCTCGAGGCCCAGTGGGCCGAGTCCCGCCAGGCCGAGATCGACATGCTGACCGCCGGCATCGAGTCCGGCGAGTACGGCGTCGGGGACGACAACATCCTTCGCGGGCCCAGCGACTTCCAGATCGACCTGAACAACTGCCCGTCGGACTGGACCGAGACCCAGGGCATCGCCGACACCATCAAGGTCGGTCACCCCGGTCCTCAGTCGGGCAACCTGGCGGCCTACGGCAACATGGGCATCGGCTGGGAGACCTACTTCAACTACGTCAACGAAAACGGTGGTATCGGCGGTATTCCGCTCGAGCTGCTCCGCCGCGATGATCAGTACGTGGCAACCGTCACCATCGAGCTGGTCGACGAGCTGCTCCAATCGGAAAAGCCGTTCGTCTTCCACACCCTTGGTACCCCCAGCACGCTGGCCGTGTACGACACGTTGAACGACAACTGCGTACCTCAGATGCTGGTGGCCACCGGTCACCCTGCGTGGGGTGATCCGGTGAACCACCCGTGGACCACCGGCTCTCAGATGGGCTACCTGACCGAGTCCATCCTGTGGGGGGCCTGGATCAAGGAGAACATGGCCGACCAGCTGCCGGTCAAGGTCGTCGGCCTGGTCATGGACAACGACTTCGGCAAGGCCTACCAGCAGGGCATGGAGAAGTTCACTTCCGAGAATCCTGACGTGATCTCGGAGTTCGTCCCCATTGCCTTCGACCCCACGGCACCGACCATCACCAACGAGATGACCACTGCCGCGGCTGCCAGCCCCGACGTGGCCATCGGCATGATGGCCGGTAACCCGTGTTTGCAGATGGTGGAAGAAGCGGGCCGCAACGGCATGAAGGATGCCGGCACGGTGCTGTTCATCTCGTCCACCTGCAAGGACCCGAACTCGTTCATGATTCCCGCCGGTGACGCCGCCGACGGGTGGCACATTGCCGGCGGTGGCCAGAAGATCGGTTCCGATCCGCAGTACGCCGACGATGTCTACGTGTCGTTCGTGAACGGACTGTTGGACTCCGCCGGGCTGGACAAGAGCATCGGCCTGTACTTCACCGGCTTCTTCTACGCCTGGCCCTTCGTCGAGACGATGCGGATCGCCAACGAGCTGCCGGGTGGTCTGACCCGGACCAACGTGATGCTGGCCATCCGCAGCCTCGATGCCCACCATCCGGGCCTCATCGACGGCATCTCGTTCCAGATGGACGGCAACAAAGACGCCTACTTCGTCGAAGGGTCCGACTTCAGCGTGTTCGACGCTGCTGGGGCCACCTGGAAGCAGCAGGGCGGCATCGTCGACCTCAACGGCAGTTCCCCGAACTGCACCTGGGGGGACACCGGCTGTTCCTGATCGATAGACCGATCGGGGATGGCCACCATCGTCTGACCTGATCTTCCGGTAGTAGCCGGCCGGCCGTTTCGTGGAGCACTCGCTCCGCCGGAACGGCCGGCCGTTGCCGTTTTCGACGTCGAATCGCACCGCTTCATTGCAGCTTTGTGTCGATTGTCACATATTTTGCGCCCTTCGCTGGCCACCGTCGATGCCACCCAGTAGGTTCAGCGGCGTCGCCACAGGGGACGTGGCAACGCTAAATAACCCCAAGGGAGCACCTATGAGGATCAGGGACCATTGGTTCCGCGCACTCGCCCTCCTGCTCGCGCTCGGCATGGTTGCCGCCGCGTGCGGTTCGAGTTCGAGCGACGGAGCATCAAGCGACGGAGACACAACCGAGACGACCGAGAAAGAGACTGCCGGCGTCGCCAAGGACGACGACATCGAGGAGGCGGTGAAGACCGCAGACGAAAAGCAGCTGGACGTTGACAAGTCCACGGCTACCACCATGGCCGAACTCGAGGCGGAATGGGCGGCCAAGCGTCAGACCATTGTCGACGAATTGACCACGGGCATCGAGTCCGGGGATTACGGCATCGGGGACGACAACATTCTTCGCGGGCCCAGTGGCTTCGAGATCGATCTCAACAACTGCCCGTCGGACTGGAGCGACAGCGAGGGGATCGGCGACTCCATCCTCATCGGCTACACGGGCCCCGAATCGGGCAACCTCGCTTCCTACGGCAACATGGGCGTCGGTTGGGAGGTCTATCTCGACTACGTCAACGAGACCGGTGGCGTGGGCGGCAAGCCGGTCGAGCTGGTCAAACGAGACGATCAGTACGTCGCCACGATCACGATCGAACAGGTGGACGAGTTGTTGCAGTCAACCAAGCCATTCATGTTCCACACCCTGGGCACTCCAAGCGTGATGGCGACCTATGGCACCCTGAATGACAAATGCGTGCCTCAGCCCTTCGTTGCCACCGGCCACCCGGCATGGGGCGATCCAGTGGTGCACCCATGGACCACTGGCTCGTTCATGAACTACCTCACCGAGGCCATCCTCTGGGGGGCCTGGATCAAGGAGAACATGGCCGACCAGCTGCCGGTGAAGGTGGTTGGTCTGGTGATGGACAACGACTTCGGTGTCGCCTACCGGCAGGGCATGGAACAGTACGCAAAGGACAATCCTGACGTCATCGCTGAGTTCATCCCGATTCCCTTCGATCCAGCAGCACCGACCATCACCAACGAGATGACAACTGCGGCAGCAGCCAGCCCCGATGTCGCCATCGGGATGATGGCAGGCAACCCTTGTCTCCAGATGGTGGAGGAGGCCGGACGCAACGGCATGAAGGATGCGGGGACGGTGTTGTTCATCTCGCAGACCTGCAAGGACCCCAATTCGTTCTTCATTCCGGCCGGCGACGCCGGCGATGGATGGAACATCGCCGGTGGTGGACAGAAAGCCAATACCGATCCTCAATACGCTGACGATCCATGGATTTCATTCGTCAACGAGCGGATCACGGCCGCCGGCTTGGATCCGAAGGTTGGGCTCATCTTCACCGGCATGTTCTATGCCTGGCCGACGGTCGAGGCGATGCGAATCGCCTCCGATCTGCCCGGTGGACTCACCCGTACCAATCTGATGTTGGCCGTACGCGACATGAACGTGAAGCACCCGTCAATGATCGATGGCGTCACCTTCCACGTCGACGGCAACAAGGATGCCTACTTCGTCGAAGGCTCTGACTTCAGCGTGTACGACGCTGCAACGCAGGGCTGGAAGCAGCAGGGCAACATCGTCGACATGGACGGCAGCTCACCCACCTGCACGTGGGGCGACGGCGGCTGTTCCTGATGCAACACGACGATCAAGGATGATCGAGGCTTCTTGATCATCCGTTGACCGGCCGACCGTTGCGCTGGAGCTCCTGCTCCGACGGAACGGTCGGCCGTTGCCGTTTTCCGGATCGGACTGCCGAGCCGAGACCCTCCGCGGTCGCCTCTACTCACCGGACCAGATGGCGGTGTCCGGGTACCGGCCATACCAGGCGAACCAGAACGACTGGGCCACAGCCACCCGTCGACCGAGATCATCGAAGACTCGTGCTCCTGCGGCTGTCGGTTCGAGCCGGAATGTGTCGCCCCCGACCACGATCGTCTGGGGCCCTGCGGCAATCAACGCGCCGAGGGGCACCGCCAGATGCTCCCCGTCGGCGGACAGACCCAGGACCTCGGTCTTCAGCGCTAACGCGTCGGAGGTGTCGAGGATCGGGAACCACACATCGTCGCTCTCGTAGTAGTTCCGATAGGCGGCATCGGGCGTGTAGTCGTAGCGGAGGGCCGGCCGATCGGGAATGTCGGGGAAGAAGACCGTGTCGGGCAAGGTCAAGGTCTCGGTGTCGGGATGCTCGGCCAACCAGGCTCCCCATGTGCTGGTCACCACCGGCAGCTGCGTCAGTTGTTCGCCGGCCAGCGCGCCGCCGATCGCCTCGCCGCTCAGATGTTGCCACAGCGTGTCGGTCTGTCGATCCACCATGATCTTGTTCGAGCTCCACAGCAGTCCGGAGGTCTCGAACTCCAAGGTCTGTGTGCCGACTCGTCGGTCGAACAGCAACGCAGTGCGACACAGCGTGCAGTACACCAGGGCCACGGGCCGGCCGTCGATCACGTCGTTGGCCAACTCGTGATGGCCCAGGATTCGAACCGGGTAGGCCACCGGCGTCTCCCCCACCTCCACGCCGAAGACCAGCTCGTCGTCGACCATCCAGGTGGCCTCGTCGGCGGGGATTCGCAACTGGCTGTTGAGCTCCGGGATACCGGCGCGAGGCACGCCACCCCAGTGAATCTGGCTGAGCAGAAGATCGTCGGGGACCTGACCGAGCAGCGTGAGGTAGTCGTCGTCCAGACGTTCGTAGAGGCTCAGCTTCCAGACGCGGTACCCGGCACCAGGATCGATCCCTTGGGTCTGAGCCCACTGTCCGAAGACCTGGAAATCACCGATCCGCGTACCTGGAGGCTCCAAGCCGCTGAGCTGGGCCAGTCCATCGCTGATTTCACGGTCGGCGATGTTCGTCACCGAAAAACGGTGGAAGTCGAGCAACCACGGCACCCAGCGTCGATCACCTGACTCGATCATCGCTTCGTACAACTCGACGGCGCCCACCACGCTCGGCTGGTCCAGATAAGCGGCGATGGCCTCCTGGGAAGGCCCGGGACCCGCAGTGGACGGCGAGCTCGTGCACGCGGCGGCCAACAGTGCGAAGACCGCCGCCATCACGCAGATTCGCAACGAATGCATGCAGGGTCAACCCGCGTAACGACTCCGAACATTCCGCCACAGGGACTGGAACCCGCCGGACGTGCGGGATCGACTCAGCAGCCCGGCAATGCCGTCGGGTGAGATGAACGTGAGGATGATCAGGCCCATGCCGAACACCAGGGTGTCGTTGTCGAGCAGATTGAGTGCGTCGTTGACCGCCGGAATCAGCACCAACGCCAAGACACCCCAGACTGCGCCTGCCATCGTGGCCACACCGCCCAACAACGCCGCGGCGTACAACCGGAACGACAGGAAGATCGTGTACTGCTCGTGGCTGACGAAGGGGAACAGCACCACTTGGAGCGCTCCCCCGACGCCGGCCAACCCGGCCGAAAGCCCGAACGCACCGGCCTTGATGCGAACCAGTTTGACGCCGAAGCTGGCAGCTGCGGTCTCGTCGTCGCGCACGGCCTGCATCGCCCGGCCGACAGGCCCGTTCAGCACGTTGGCGGTGAGCCAGAACATCACCCCACAGACGGCCAGACAGAACAGGTAGCGCCACAGCACGGTCTGGTTCTCGCTCAACCCTGTCCAGGCCGGGGGGTTGAACTCGGCATCGATCCGTCGTCCGCTCACCCCGCCGCTGAATCGGGGGAACTGTTTGACCAGTGCAGGAAACAGAATGCCGACACCGAGGGTCAACAAGGCCAGGTAGATGCCCTTGATGCGGAGCGCCGGAACACCGAGCAGCCAGCCGACAGCCGAGATGATGACGAAGGTCATGGGGAGGGCCACGAGGAACGGAAGGTGGGCTCGATCGAGCAGCGAGCCCATGGTGAAGGCCCCAAGGCCCACGAACACCCCGTGACCCAACGAGATCAGCCCGGTGTAGCCGGTGGCGACCACCACGCCGAGGACGCCCAGCGACAGGACGACCAGGCTGCCATAGCGCCGCAACCCGATGGGGTCGACGACCAGCGGTAGGAGCAGCAGAGCTGCGCCGGCCAACATGACCGAACGAGACGGCAGGCGGAATGGCGGGCGCTCGAGCGACGGCGCGTCCGTGACGGAGACTTGGGGTGACGTGCTCATACCCGCTCCACCCGACGTTCGCCGAACAGCCCGGTCGGGCGAACGAGCAGCACCAGGAACATGGCGACCATGGGAGGCAGCAGGCTCAGCTCGGTCGGAATGAACGGTACATACCCGGGAACCAGCGTCTGGGTCATCCCGACGATCAGCGCGCCCACGACTGCGCCAAGTGGACTGTCGAGCCCGCCGATGGTGGCGGCGGCGAAGGAGTAGATGAGCAACCGGATCATCATGTTCGGCTCGAGCAGCACAGCGTCGGCCACCAACGTGGCGGCGAGGGCGCCGAGCCCGGCGGCCACCGCCCATCCCAGCATCAGCGTGCGACCGACGTCGATGCCCACCAACCGGGCCGAATCCCGGTTGGAGGTGATGGCCCGAAAGGCCAGGCCGGTCCGGGTCTTGCGCAGCAGGAGCCCGAGCAGCGCCATCACGACCAGCAGCGTGGCCCACACACCGAGGGTCTCGAACCGGAGTCGAGCTCCCCCGATGCCGATGAAGTCATCGTTGCCCGAGGGGAACGGGCTGGGAAACAAGCGAGGTCGCGTCGTCCAGAGTTCGGTGGTCAACGCATTGATGGAGATGAGGAGGCCGATACTCACGTTCACGACCGACAGCACCGGTCTGGACTGCATCGGCCGGATGAGTATTCGTTCGGTGGCGGCTCCGGTGACCATGCCAACCACGATGGCGCCGACGATGGCCAGAGGTATCGGCCAGGGCAGACCGGGCAGAATGCCCACGATGGACTCGCCCGCCAACGAGGGCGTGTGTGGCCCGAGCATGAGAAAGCCGATGAAGGCGGCGAAGGTCGCCAATTCGCCCTGGGCGAAGTTCAGCAACCCGGTGGCCCGGTAGATGAAGACGAGCGCAATGGCCAACGAGGCGTAGATCGCGCTGTTGAACATGCCATCGAAGACACGTTGAAGTAGGAGTTCCAAGAGATTCCCCAAGCGGAGTGGGACGACTGGACGGGCGAGGCAGGCTCATCATAGGGGTCGAACCCCGGACACAAGCGAGGCCCGGGGCTTGGCCCCGGGCCTCCTTGGTTTGCGCTACTCAGTATTCACGAGCAGCGTCGGGTATCGGCGCTCTCAGCCACAGCCGTCGGGACCCCACGAGCAGTTCGGCGACGAACCGTTCAGATCGACGACGGCACCCTGGGTGATCCACGATGCGTTGGCCGCATCGTACTTGGCGTAGTCCGAGCCTTCGATGAAGTAGGCGTCGTTGTTGCCATCCATGGCAAAATTGATGCCCTTGAGTGCCCCCGGATGGGTCTCATTCATGTGGCGAAGGGCCAGGATGAAGTTCGTCCGGGTAAGCCCACCCTCCAGCTCGTTGGCAATGCGCAGCGCCTCCACCACCGGCCAGGCGAACAGGTTGAAGCCCGTGCCGAAGTTGCCGTTGGTGATGTCGAGGCCATCGGCGGCCATGGTCTCGTTCAGGAAGCTGATCCATGGATCATCCTTGTACTGCGGATCGGTCGGGATCTTCAAGCCACCACCGACGATGAACCACCCGTCGCCCACGTCGCCCGCAGGAACCATGAAGGCGCTTGGGTCCTTGCACACCGAAGGGGCGAACAACACGGTATCGCCGCCGGTCATACCCGAACGGCCGGCCTCTTCAACTGCCAACAAGCAAGGGTTACCGGCAGTCATCGAAATGAACACATCGGGCTTGGACGCCGCGATCGTCGTCATCTCGTTGGTGACCGTCGGCGCTGCTGGATCGTGACGAACCGGCGTGAACGACTCGATCACATCGGGGTTGGCGGCAGCGTACTTCTTCATGCCGTCCTCATAGGCCAAGCCGAAGTCATTGTCCATCACCAGACCCGACACCGTCACCGGCAACTGGTCCTTCATGTTCGTCTTGATCCAGGCACCCCAGAGGATGGCCTCGGTGGCGTACGACATCTGATCACCCGTGGTCCACGGGTGGTTCACCGGGTCACCCCAGGCGGGGTGGCCGGTCATGGCGAGAGGGTGGGGCACGCACTTGTCGTTCAGCGTGTCGTACACCGCCAGGGTGTTGGGCGAACCCAGCGTCCAAATGGCGAACGGCTTGTCCGACTGGAGCAGCTCGTCGACCAGCTCGATGGTCTGGGTGGCCACGTAGCCGTCGTCCTTCACGATCAGTTCGATCTGCTTTCCGCCGATGCCCCCGTTGGCGTTGACGTACTTGAAATACGACTGCATGCCGGCGGCAATGTTGCCGTAGGCCGCCAGGTTGCCCGACTGGGCGGTGGTGTGACCGATCTTGATCGTGTCGCCGACGATGCCTTCGGTGTTGCTCCAGTCAGACGGACAGTTGTTGGTGTCGATGGTGAAGCCACCGGCGCCGGTCACGATGCCATCGTCGCCCAAGCCGAAGCCCTCACTGCTTATACGGTCGATCGTTGCCTGACGCTGGTCGGCCCACAATGCCTCGAGATCGGCCATCGTCTCGGGCTCGGTCATGTCGTCAGCGGCCTCGGTGGTGGTGCTGTTCTCGACCGCATCCTCGGCCTCATTGTTGTCGATGCCGCCGGCGCCATCGTCCTCGGTCGACGTCTCGGTGTCGGACGAACCGGCAGAATCGCTACCGCCACAGGCGGCGGCCACCAGGCCGAACGCCAGCAACAGCGACAAGAGCCGCAAAAGTCGTTGCTTACTCAAGGGAATCCCCTCTCCTTGTACGGATTGCGTGGAGAGTCCCCCTCCCCACCAGTGGATGTCTAGCAGGGTGCTGAATTTCTTCTGATTGGTGCTCGCGTTCTGGGGCGGGATCGAAAAGAATGGGGGGTATGCGTGGAACCCCTGAACGCCAGTTGTCGATGTTGTCGTCGTTGTCGACTGAGGATCTGATCCCGG
>JAHECQ010000603.1 GCA_024641625.1 Acidimicrobiales bacterium
GACCGCTGAGACGCTCGCTGTACTCCAGACGGTGTTCGAGACCGGGATCGAGGCCTTCCGCGAGTTGAAGGCTCCGGTCGAAGCACTCGATCCCTTCATCGCTGCTGCCCTCATCGCCTGCTGGATCATGGCCTTCCTCACCGACTGGGGAGCGCTACGGCTGCGTCTGGCCTTCGAAGCGGTCCTTCCCGCCGGACTTCTGTTCATCTTCAGCTCGGTGCTCGGGTCGGGTCATCGGCAGGTCGTCTCCACAGCTCTGTTCGCCGGAACCGTCCTGCTCTGGGCCATCACGCAGCGATCCACCGAGCTTCGCCAACACGGAGTGTGGCTCAACGCCGACCGCTCCCGGGGGCCGAGCGATCTGGCCGTCAACGGTCTTGCCCTCGGCTCGATCGCGCTGGCCATCGGGCTGATCATCGGCCCCTTTCTTCCCGGCGTCGGAGCAGATCAGTGGTACTCGTGGCGAAATCGAGGTGATCCCGTTCGGAGCGTGATCAGCCCCTATGTCAGCATCAAGGCGCAACTCGATGAGCAGAGCGGGGTGCGCCTGTTCACCGTGCGGTCCGACCGCCCCCAGTACTGGCGTCTGGCCGGTCTCGACACCTACGAGGACGAGCGTTGGAGCACCAGAGGGTCGTTCTCGGAACAGGCCGGTGATCTGCCGGGTCTGCTGCCACGGGCCGGCACGACCCTGACCGTTCGCCAGACGTTCACCATCGAACGACTTGACGCCATCTGGCTTCCGGCCGCGTTCGCACCCTCGACGGTGATCGAGTCCGACGCCCCGGTGACCTGGAACGAGGACACCGCCAGTCTCACCGTCGATGGTTCTCGTGAAACAAGCAACGACGTGAGCTACACGCTGGACTCGGTCATACCGCTCTACACCCCCGAGGAGCTGCGGTCAGCCGACGGCCCCATCCCTCCCGACATCGCCGAGCGGTACCTGACGCTCCCGATTGACCTCAGCCCCCAGGTTGCGTCGGTTGCCCAACAGATCGCTGCGGACGCAGCCACCACCTACGACAAGATGCTCGCACTCGAGAGCCACTTCCGCGCCTACGACTACAGCCTCGACCTCGCCCCACGAGAAGGCGATCCGATCGAGCAGTTCCTCGCCGAACGAGTCGGGTTCTGCCAACAGTTCTCCGGCACCTTCGCCCTGATGGCTCGGTCACTCGGCGCTCCGGCCCGCGTCGCTGTGGGCTTCACCTGGGGTGACCCAGTGGCCGGTGACGAAGGGCTGTACGTGGTGACGGGTCGTCAGGCCCACGCCTGGCCGGAGATCTGGTTCCCCGAGCTCGGATGGGTCGCCTTCGAACCCACGCCGGGGCGAGGTGCCCCCGACGTGTCCTACGGCACGGCTCGAGCCGCCCAGGACAGCCTCGTGCAACCGGACAATCCGGGGGCGCCGACCACGACGACCGCTCCTCCCGAAGGGGCGGCCGGTCCACTGGGCGATGCGCTCGACGCCGAACCGGGCCTCGGAGTCCCGGAGCTGGGTCCGGGCACATCCACCCCGACAAGTACCAAGAGCACGGTTCCGCCCTGGCTCCTGGCAGCCCTGGCCCTCACCGTGGTGTACCTGGTCTCGGTACCGCTCTGGCATCAGTCCCGGCGGGTCCGGCGACGCCGCCGAGCATCGACCCCTCGGGCGCAGATCGATGCGGCGTGGGCCAATGCCACCGAGGCCATCGAACTCGCCACCGGCCTGGTCCGCCCGCCGGCGACCACCCGCACTACGTGGGCCTCCCAGCTTCGGAACGATCGACGGGTCCCCGGAGATGAATTGGCCACCCTGGCCGAAGTGGTCACGCGAGCACGTTTCGACGTCGGCTACGAACCCACACCGAGCGACGTTGCCGCGGCCGAGCAATTGTCCCGAGCAATCGCTCATCAGGTGTACGACCGCTTGGGATGGAGCCAACGCTGGCGGGCAGAACTGGACCCGAGACGACTGGTTCGCCCAACCCGTCGGGTGCTGGCCGGGCGCTGAGTCGGTATCAGCGGTCGTTACGGCGCCGGAAACTCGGGCGAGAACCGCGCAGCGAGTCGGCCAGGGACCCACGTCCACTTCGCCGTTGTTCGGTGCCGATCGACTCGCTCAGGCTGCGCTCGATCATGAGCGCACCGGCCGTCATCACCAAGAAGCCGAGAAACGCCAACAGGAAGTGCACCTGAAGCGTCAGCACCAGTATGGCCAAGCCGGCGACGGCAGCCAGGATGCCGGTACGCAGGGACCCGCCCACCCACGGCGAAGATGAACGACTGACCTCCCGTGCCAGACGTGGGTCTGACGCTTGGAGGTGCTTCTCGATTTCAGCGAGAATTCGCTGCTCGTTCTCAGAGAGCGGCATGGCTGATCAAACCTGTCCCATCAGATGCTGTGCGGGAAACCTGAACGCCTCTAGTGTCGCGCGGAGATCGACGCAGCACAACGCGGTCCGAATCTGTTCGAGACCGCGTTGGGTTCAGCGTTCCCCCGATGCGTCCACCTCGGGTCCCCATTGGCCTTGGCCTGGTTCCTTGGGTACCACACCCCGTCCCTTCTGCACCAGGGTCGCGGGACCGATCGATCGTCGTCCGAACCGCTCGCGG
>JAHECQ010000132.1 GCA_024641625.1 Acidimicrobiales bacterium
GACCAGCGGAGCGAGAGCTGTTCCGGTAGATTCAGCGACGAGAGGCACATCACCAGGGGGTGTCTGATGGCCATTGCCAGTGAAGAGGTACAGATTGGGGCCGCGTCGATTCGGATGCAGTGCGCCGGTGATGGGGATATCCCCGTGCTCTTCCTTCACGGGGCCGGTGGCGTGGCTGCGTGGACGCCGTTCTTCGATTCACTGGCCGAGGGTCGGCAACTACTGGTGCCCGACCACCCCGGTTTCGGGTCGTCCGGCGATGCCGAGCATCTGCGCGACATCTCCGACTACGCCATGTTCTACCTCGACCTGCTGGACGCCTTGGATCTGCACGACGTGCACATCGTCGGCCACTCACTAGGGGGATGGATTGCGGCGGAGATGGCGATCCGTAACGAGAGCCGCGTTCGGTCATGGTCACTGATCGCTCCGGCAGGGATCCGGCTGCGCGGTCAGCCGATGGCGGACATCTTCATCTGGTCGCCGGAGGAGGCGACTCGCAACTTGTTCCATGACCAGACGTTCGCTGACCGGATGCTCGCTCAGGAACCCACGCCCGAACAGATCGACGTGATGCTGCGGAACCGCCTTGCGTTCGCCAAGCTGGCCTGGGAACCCCGCGGTTTCAATCCCTCCCTGGCCAAGTGGCTCCATCGCGTGTCCCGGCCCACCACGATCATCTGGGGACGAGACGATCAACTCCTTTCAGTCGACTACGCGGCACTCTGGTCCGAACACGTGCCGCACGCCACGGTCGAGCTGCTCGATGAATGTGGACACCTTCCGCTGGTCGAGAAGTCAGCCATCACCGCTGAGCACATAGGGCGGCATATCGACGACCACTCGAGCGAGGTTCTGTCATGAGGTTCATCTCCTTCGGGCTCATGCCGTACCGACCACTCGACTTCGAGGCGGCCAAGCAACATCGCTCGGCCTGGGTCGTGCTTCCCAACTCCCTTTATGATCCCGAGCTCGGAGCGGCCGAGTACGACAGCTACATCGATCTACTGGTCTATGCCGAGGAGCTCGGGTTCGACGGGATCGGCGTCAACGAGCATCACCAGACCGCGTACGGCATGATGCCGGCACCGAATCTGATCGCGAGCGCACTGATTCAGCGTACTGAGCGGGTGAAGATCGCCATCCTCGGGCGGGCGCTGCCTCTCGTGGGGAACCCGTTGTACATCGCCGAAGAGCTGGCGATGCTCGACAACATGTCGCGGGGACGAATCATTGCGGGCATGGTCCGGGGTATCGGAGCCGAGTATCACGCCAGTGGGGTGAATCCGGCGTTCTCGCACAGCCGGTTCCACGAGGCCCACGATCTGATCGTCAAGGCCTGGACCGAGCCCGGGCCGTTCGCCTGGGAAGGCGATCACTACGACTACACCTACGTCAACATCTGGCCCCGTGTCTACCAACAACCCCACCCGCCGATCTGGATCCCATCACAGGGTTCGATCGAGACGATCGAGTGGGCCGCGGCAGAAGAGCGCCGGTACCCGTTCCTGGTGACCTTCTCCCCGGCGGAGGGCGTGGCCCGCAACCTGAACGCGTACCGCGATCAGGCCCGTGCCTATGGTTATGAGGCCACACCCGATCAGTGCGGCTGGGCAGCACCCGTCTATGTGGCCGACACCGAGGAACAGGCCATCGAAGAGGCCCGCGCTGGGATCGAGACACTCTTCAACAACTACCTGACCCTGCCTCCACAAATGCTGCTCCCGCCCGGTTATACGTCGATCGCGTCGGTGAAGAAGATGATGGCCGCCCGCGCCGGAATCGGGATGGAGTATCAGACGGTCGAACGTCTGATGGAACTCGGTACAGCGCTGGTCGGCACGCCCGAGTCGGTACGAGCAAGTCTCGAGAAGATGCACGAGGTCGCAGGTATGGGCACGTTCGTTCCCCTGCTCCAGTTCGGAACGCTCGACGATGCGTCGGCCAGGCGCAACATGGAACGCTTCGCCACCGACGTCATGCCCCCATTGCAGGGTTGACATGACGTGTCGTCCTCCCCGGGTCCCGGACAAGTGCCCGGGGGGCCTCATGAACCCTGGCCGCCTCAGCCTTGCCCTGACCGGGCCTCGAGCTCGTCATTCGGCGATGAGCTGTACCGACAAGTCGAGTTGAATGTCATCGCTCAGGAGGAACGCCGGGATCTGCGAGGCGACACCGAAGGCCGACCGTGACACGATGCCGCTCGCCACGAATCCGATGTGTTCCTTGTTGTCCATCGGGAAGATCTGACGGCCGGTGAGCGTGACATCGAGGGTGATGGGGACGGAAGCACCCTTCAACGAAAGTGGCCCGCTCATCGTCCACGCAGCGCCCGAGCCGGAGATGTCGCTGGCCGCGAAGGTCATGTTCGGGTAGTTCGCCGAGTCGAAGAAGTCCTCGCCCTGCACGTGCTGCTCGCGACCGGGGTGGCTGCTTTGCAGGGAGGCCAAGGCCACCGTCACGTCCAGACCTGAGGCCTGCGGAGTCTCGCCCACGACCATCCGTCCTGAGAAGTCGGTGAACATGCCCCGGATCGGGGTGATGCCGAGATGAGTGACAACGAAGCCGATTTGGGTATGGGTCTGGTCCAGTACATAGGAGCCAGGGGCAAGGGGTTGAGTCATGCCGTATCATTCTCTGTTGTCGCGGCGAGGTCAACGGCAGTAGCAGATGATTTCGGTGGATCCGTCGTTGTCGGAAAACCCTGACCGCCGGAGCGACCCAGCGCACCGCCTACGCGGACTGCGCCCGTATGGTCGATTCAGTAGAGGCTGCGCAACCAGGGTGTCAGACGAGTCCAATGGTTTGCAGTGGGTTCACTCGTTCTGCCGTGTCGTTCCCGCCGGCCCGGGTGAGATACTTGACCGCATGGCTGTCCTCGACCTCCGGCCGGGTTGCGAATGCTGCGACCGGGATCTCCCTCCAGCGTCCACCGAGGCCGTCATCTGCACCTTCGAATGCACCTACTGCACCGTCTGCGCCGAAGAGATGGACTGGACCTGCAAGAACTGCGGAGGCAACCTCGTCCCTCGGCCAATCCGACCGCCAGGGACACTGGCCGATCACCCGGCCAGCGATGTCCGTGTCTTCAACCCGGCCGGCTGCCCCGTGCACGAGTCGGATCCCGCCGATTAGTCCCGAGCGAACCGTCCGCTCCTGCCGACCTTGGACTTGGTTTGCTGGAGCGGACATCGCAAGATGTGCAGGTCCAGTCCGAGATGGAGCGGATGATCGACTCCGAGAAGGTGACCAACGAATGAGCGCGACCGAACCGAGTGGTCTGGCAGCAAATGAAAGCGACGTGCTCGCCACACTCGGCGACGGTCGAGTGACGGTGTCCGACGGTGAAGCCGGGCGCGCGGTCATCGAGTTCACCTGTGTTCCCGAGATGTGTCACTCCGGGGGAGTAGCCCAGGGTGGATTCGTCGCCGGGTGGATCGATGCCGCGATGGCTCGCTCGTGCATCGCTCGCTACACGACCGACTACTGGATCGCCACGCTCGAGGTGAAGGTGAGCTTCTTCCGACCGGCGATTCCGGGTCTGGTCGTTGCCGAGGGGTGGATCGAACGCGCAGGGAAGCAGACGGTGTTCACCGAGGGACGATTGGTCGATGCTGACGGGGAGATCCTGGCCAAGGCAAGCTCCACGATCCGCCTCGTTCCCGCTCGGGAATGAACCTCGGGTCGGTTCGCTGCTGCAGATCCCAACGACTGTCACTTCAGCGTCGTGAGAGGTGATGGAGTTGGTTCAGCCGATTCCCAGGAGTTCGGCTGTGTTGTCGCGCATGATGCGCTGCGTGGCGGCCTGGTCCAGTTCGATGAGGCGTTCGGAGAAGTCGAGGGGTTGCGGCAGACCCTCGGGGTGGGGCCAGTCGCTCCCGGCAACGACCGCGTCCTGCCCGACGAGCTGCACCAGGCCGGCGACGTCGTCCTCGGGGTACGGGGCCACCTTGACGTGATCGATGAAGATGTCTCGTGGCCGACGCCCGGGGTCACCGAAAGGCCAATCGCCGGGGCCGCACATGCGGGCGGCCCGGTCGAGCTTCTTCAACAGTGGCCCGACCCATTCGCAACCGTTCTCGATGGACATCACGGTCAGGTCCGGGAACCGGCCGAACAGGTTGTGGCTGATGAGCGCAGCCATGGTGTCATGGATGATGCGTTCGCCGAAGGCGGTGAGCCGCTGGAAGGGCGAGAAGTGGTTGAGCGGCGGCCGAGCCGACTCACCCCACATGGTCGTGTACTGCTCACAGAGTCCGGAGTCCGACAGGTGGAAGGCCACCGGGATCCCGGCTTCTTCGGCACGAGCCCAGAACGGATCGAACCGTGGATCGGCGGGGGACCATTTTCCGAGCACCGGTCCCGGCCGGAGGTGGGCCACGTGCGCGCCTTCGGCCAGGACACGATCGAGTTCGGCGGTGGCCCAATCGAGATCGTGCAACGACAGCAATGGCACGCCGAAGATGCGCCCGTCGGCACCGAAACCCCATTCGTCCTGCAGCCACCGGTTGAACGAGGTGAAATTCGGACCGACCAGTTCGGGGGCATCGGTGACCAATTCGTACTCGATGCCGACCGCCAGGGTTGGGAACATCAGGGCGGCTTCGACCTGCTGTGCATCCATCAGCGCCAGTCGCGCCACCCGGTTGCGAGACTCGGGGAGATCCTCGGCGGTGATGGCACCGCCGTGGGTCAGACCGGCACCCTTGCCGCCGCCGGTTTCGAAGTACTCGAACAGGGCCCCGGGTCGGCCGATGAGGTGGCAGGGGTTGGCCGGGAAGAACTTGGAGGGTCGGCCCGCCAGATACGGGCGGGGAGCCTTGCCCTCGGCGGTGACGATCTCCACCGTGCGGTTGCGAAAGCTTGGATCCAGGTACCGAGTGAAGCAGTCGTCGGTCTCGTAGTAATGCTGATCGGCATCCACCATCGACAGGTCTCCATCGCCCATGTCGCGATGCTAGGCCACAGCCGATCGGCGTGACGAGCTACCAGCGGACCGGGACGAGTCTCGGACCGCGGACCTGCCCCCGCGACCATCGCACGGCGTCCGGCTGGGCGATCTCGAACTCGGGGATCTGCCGCAACCACTCCTCGAGGGCGACCCTGATCTCCATCCGGGCCAGGTTGGAGCCCAGGCACCGGTGAATGCCCAACCCGAACGCGAGGTGACGGTTCAGCTTTCGGTCGATCCGAAAGGTCTCGGCGTCAACCATGAACTCGGGGTCACGGTTGGCTGCGGGGAACGGGACGAGCACCCGTTGTCCGGCCCGCAGCACGGTTCCCGACAGCTCGGTGTCCTCGGTGACCACTCGGCCCAACGAAACGGGGGCGTAGAAACGAAGGAACTCCTCGATCGCGGTGGCCATCAGCTCCGGCTCGTTGACCAGCCTCGTCAGGTCCTCGCCGTGCAACCCGAGATGCCACAACGCCGATGCCAGGGTGCTCCAGGTGGTGTCGATCCCAGCGAGCAGTACCAGGGCCAGCGTGCCGCTGATCTGGAGTGTGTTCAGCGCCCCACCCTCGGTCCCCAACAAATAGGACACCAAGTCGTCGCCCGATGCTCCTCGGCGGGCCTCGATGTGGCCGGAGAAGTAGCGGAACATCTCCTTGGTCACCCGTCGCGCCAGGTCGAGATCGGTTGGCCCGACCTCGGTCAGCGCGTGGATCCAGTTCAGGAACATTTCCTCGTCGCTCGCCGGCACGCCCAACATGGCGGCGATGACCCGCACCGGAACACGTTTGGCGTAGTCCTCACTCGCGCACCCCTGGCGTCGCTCGACCAGACCAGCCACGAGTTCTGCGCAGATCTCGCGGGTCACCGGCTCCCACCGCTGCACGGCCCTGGGCGAGAATGCCGGCAACAGCACTCGCCGATGGTCCTGATGTTCCGGTGGGTCAGAGGTGATCGGCGGTGACTTGAACTCACCCAACCGCGAGGTCGGCACCTCGTTGATGGTGACCGACATCGAGGAGAATCGCTCGGGGTCGTGAGCGATCGCCACGATGTCCTCGTGGCGGGTCGGTAGGTAGACGCCGTGATACCGGTCGGTGTGTGCGACGGGACAACCTCCCTCCCGCAGCCGTTTCCAGATCTCGTAGGCGTCGTGGTTGTACTCCGGGTCCAGGTGATCGAAATCTGTCGCCCAATCCGTCACCGCCGGACGCTGGAACTCCTCCATCAGCCACACCCCCGAACAGTTGGCCTACACCAACAGTAGTCACCGGTGGAGGACGTCTACCACGCTCGTGCGGAAGTGATCTACGGTCACTCCTGCACGCAAGGGGTAACCAAGGGGTAACAAGGAGTAACCATGTCACACACTGTCATTCTCGAGATCAACTGCAAGCCCGGGATGGGCACGGCCATGATGAGAGGCCTTCTTCGTTCTCTCGCCGACACCCGCGCGTATGAGGGCGCAGAACTCATCGAGGCCTACGTCGACTCGGATAATCCCGACCGAATCGTCGTCTGGGAGAAATGGGCATCCCGGGCGCACCAAGAGGCCTATCTCAACTGGCGGACGGAGACCGGCGCGATGGACTCGATGGCCGACGTCGTCAGCGAGCCGCCCCGATTCGTTCATCTGACTGCTGCGGAGTAGTCGTCAGTTCGGTTGTCGCCCCGACGTCGCTCAGAACGGCGCGTCGAAACCTGCCGCGAGGCGAGAGATGCGCCAGATCCCAGCGTCCTTGCGCATCTCCAGACGGTACGGGCCGTTGGTGACCGGCCTCATCTGGCCGCCGGTCGATGCGGTGAGCTGCAAGTAGGCGTGGGCCAGACCGGTACTTCCGTTGAGGTCGCTCACCACGACGTTGGTGAACAGATGACGGCGCTGGTCGGTTTGTTCGTCCCAGAACGCGGTGAGGAAGTCGACCACGGCGGCACGTCCCACGAACGGTCCGACGCTGTCGGTCCCCATGATCCGGCCTTCCCACGTGCCGTCTTCGGTGAAACAGTCGGCCAGCAGATCGCGATCCCGCTCGTCATAGCCCCAGGCGTACAGGTAGACCCTCTCGGCTACGGCGAGACGGTCGCCGACGCTGGCGGCATCGACCCGCTCCAGCGCCCCGACGGTGACATGGCCCGTGTTGCGCGCCCATCCGGGGACCGGCTCCATTGATGACATGACGCTCCCTCGATCGACTCGTTGGATGTCCGACCCCCGAACAACCAGACGACGAATCCCGAGCCACAGTCTCCGATGGCTCGCCGCCCCTCTGCAAGTTCCGCTTCGGCGGTCGGCCGGTGAGGCTCAGAGCTGAGGAGTCCGGAAGATGACGGTCGTCCCGTGCCCGGGATGGCTTCGATGTCGTCACGCCCTCCGTCGGAGGCGGCGAACGAGCCGGGCCGGAGACCTCACGTTTGTGTCAGTCACCGTTCATCATTGGGACCCACGCGTGTCATGCGGGGTCCTTAGGTTCGAGTCGCTGGCAACAGCTGGTCTGAACTCTCTCGTGAAGGAGAACTCGTGCGAACGCACTTTCGATTCTTGCTACCCATCCTGATTGCTCTCGGTCTCGTGGCGGCAGCCTGTGGCAGCGACTCCGATGGTGGATCGGACTCGGGCGCCACCGGAGCCGAGACAACGGAAACGTCAGCCGAATCGAGCGATGGTTCGGCCTCCGACGGCGAAACGATCAAAGTCGGCATCCTCCACTCGCTGAGCGGCACGATGTCCATCTCCGAGACTGCCGTCGTCGATTCGGAGTTGTTGGCGATCAAGGAGATCAACGAGGCCGGTGGCGTGCTCGGCATGCAACTGGAGCCGATCACCGAAGACGGTGCCTCCGACTGGCCGACATTCGCCGAAAAGGCCGAGAAGCTGCTCACCACCGACGAAGTAGCGGTCGTGTTCGGCGGTTGGACCTCGGCCTCCCGCAAGGCGATGCTGCCGGTGTTCGAGGGCCTCGACGGGCTGCTCTTCTATCCGGTGCAGTACGAGGGCCTGGAGGCGTCGCCGAACATCTTCTACACCGGCGCCACCGCCAACCAGCAGATCATCCCTGCGCTCGACTACATGGTCGAGGAGGGCTTGACCAACGTGTATCTGGTGGGATCCGACTATGTGTTCCCTCGTACGGCCAACGCCATCATCAAGGCGTACGCCGAGGCCAACGGGCTGACGATCCTCGGTGAGGAGTACCTGCCGCTGGGTGTCACCGATGGCATCGAGACGATCGTGTCCAACGTGATCGACTCGGGCGCCGACATCGTGTTCAACTCGATGAACGGCGATCAGAACGTGGCCTTCTTCAAGGAGCTGTCGGCCAAGGGAAATACCCCCGACAAGATCCAGACGGTCTCGGTGTCGGTCGCCGAGGAGGAGATCACCGGCATCGGTGTCGAGAACATCGAGGGCCACCTCACCGCCTGGAACTACTACCAGACCGTCGATACCCCGGTGAACAACACCTTTGTGGAGGCATTCAAGGCCGAGTACGGCGAGGACCGTGTGACCGCCGACCCGATCGAGGCCGGTTACGTCGGAGTCAAGATCTGGGCTGCTGCAGCCGAAGCGGCGGGATCGATCGCGGTCGATGACGTGCGGGAGGCAGCGAAGGGCCTGAAGCTCGACATGCCCGAGGGTCCCGTCACGGTCAGTGACTGGAATCAGCACATCTTCAAGACCGGCCGGATCGGTGTCGTGAACGCCGAGGGTCTGATCGACACGGTGTGGGAATCCGATGGCCCGATCGAACCGGATCCGTGTCTGGCCAACTACCCGTGGGCGGCCGCGGCCGGCCTCGACGTCGCTCCGTGTGACGCCCAGCTCGAGGCCGCGGGGTCGTGAGGACACCCAACCGCCACTAACCGGTACGTCGGTACACCAGGGCTCGCCGCTGCGGGCCCTGGTGTACCGCGGAAAGGCAACCACCCCTGTGCTGTCCCTCTCTCTTTCGTCGAACCTCGAGCAAGTCTTCATCGGGGTGAGCATCGCCGCGGTGCTCTTGCTCGTGGCCCTGGGGCTGACGTTCACCTACGGCCAGATGGGAGTGATCAACATGGCCCACGGCGAGTTCATCATGGTCGGCGCGTATGTCCCCTACGTGCTCCAGAACGATCTCGGAATGGGGGCAGGAAGCTCCATCCTGGTGGGATTGGTGGTGGCGTTCGTGGTGGTGGGGGTGCTCGGATTGATCCTCGAGCGCCTCCTGCTGCGCCGCTTGGTCAAGCGCCCCCTCGATACGTTGCTCGTCACGTTCGGGGTGAGCCTGCTCATGCAGCAAGCGGCGCGTGACATCTTCGGCGCCCCCAACGTGAACGTCGTTGCGCCTTCATGGTTGCGGGGTAACTGGGATTGGCTCGGGTTTGCCATGCCCCACACTCGTTTGTTCATCATCGCACTGGTGGTGCTCGTCGTCAGCGGTCTGTCGTTGTTCTTGTCCAAGCACCCCGAGGGTCGACGGATGCGAGCGGTCACGCAGAATCGTGATCTGGCCGCCGTGTCAGGTCTGTCGACCAGCCGCGTCGACGCCACGACGTTCTTCATCGGCTCGAGCCTTGCCGGTGTCGCCGGGGTG
>JAHECQ010000604.1 GCA_024641625.1 Acidimicrobiales bacterium
CGTCGTACGCCGCAACGAGCCGGTCCACCGGCTTCACCAGGTCGACACCGAGCAGCAACCAGCCTCCGGTCGGCAGGCTTTCGGCGAGCATCGAGAGGAACGTCTGCCGTTCCTCGAGATAGAAGTTGCCGATCGTCGAACCGAGGAACGCCACCATCGGTCGACCCTCGGTCGGGAGGTGTGAGAGGTGGAGCGAGAAGTCGCCGACGATTCCATGCAGTGCCAGGCCGGGATACCGGTCGGCGAGAGCCCCTGCGGCGTCTCGCAGGGTCTGCTCGCTCACGTCGAAAGGAACGAAGCGCTCGAGCTGGCCGGTCTGGCGAAATGCTCGGATGAGCGTGTGCGTCTTGTCCGAGGTACCCGAGCCGAGCTCGACGATCGTGTCGGCTCCGGTGATCTTGGCGATGTTGGCCGCCTCGCGCTCGAGGATCGAGCGCTCGGCCTCGGTGAGGTAGTACTCCTCGAGGCGTGTGATCTGATCGAACAGCTCACTTCCCCGGTCGTCGTACAACCAACGGGGAGGGAGCTGGAGCGGGCGATGACCGAGACCCTGGCGGACGTCGGCGACGAAGGCGGCGTCGGACCAACCCGGGTCGAGATGGATCTCGAATGTGGGTGATTCGGCGACTGCGTTCGGAAAGGAACGAGGGGTGGACGACATCAAGAAGCCAATCCTCGAGCGAGTCGAAGGCCCGTCATGGGCCAGCGAGCGGATGGTGGAAAGAAGTTGCGGTAGGTGGCCCGAGCGTGCCCGGGGGGTGTGAGCGAGGAGCTGCCGCGCAGCACCATCTGTCCTGACATGAACTTGGCGTTGTACTCACCGATTGCCCCATCGGGAGCGACGAAGCCGGGGTAGGCCGAATAGGCGCTCGACGTCCACTGCCAACAATGGCCAAATGCCTGCCGTAGGCGGCCGGTCTCGTCGGCGGTGATGTTGGCTGGCCATGGCTCGAGTCGATCGAGGTCGAGAGACGTCGAATCGAGGAGATCACCAGCATGCTCGGCGACGGCCTGTTCCCACTCGAACTCGGTGGGAAGGCGAGCTTCCGACCAGCGGGCGAAGGCGTCGGCCTCGTAGAGGCTGACATGAGACACCGGTTCGGCGTCGTGCAATCGGCGCACGCCACCAAGCGTGTGAGCAGTCGCATGGTCGTCGAGCCAGTAGATCGGACGCTCCCAGTGCAGTGATTGCACCGTGTTCCAGCCGTCGGAGAGCCAGAGATCGGGTCGACGATAGCCACCGTCGGTGATGAACGAGCGCCACTCGGACACGGTGACGAGACGCTCGGCGATGGCGAACGGCTCGAGAAAGTGGCGATGACGTGGGGCCTCGTTGTCGAAGGCGAAGCCGGCGCCATCGTGCCCGATCTCCACGAGCCCACCCGTGCATTCGAGCCACTGGGCGGGCGTCGCGGGCGAGGAGTCCGGCGTCGCTTGTGCTCGGTAGGCCTCTCCACCGGGATGTAGTGAGAGCAAGTGCTTGATGTCCATCAGGAGCAACTCCTGGTGCTGCTGTTCGTGGTGCAGCCCGAGTGTGACGAGGTCGTCGAGCGCGTTGCCCTCACGAGCGATCGTCGATGTCATGCGGCGGTCGACATCGGCTCGATAATCAGCGATGTCGGCGACGCCCGGACGGGTCACCAACCCGCGCTGAGGACGCGGAAACTTCGGCCCGACGGCCTCGTAGTAGCTGTTGAACAGCATCCGGAACGACGCGTCGAACGGCACGAAACCCTCCTCGTAACGTTCGAGCACGAACGTCTCGAAGAACCAGGTCACGTGGGCGCGGTGCCACTTGGTCGGGCTGGCGTCGGGCATCGACTGGGAGGTCTGGTCCTCGGGCGAGAGGGGCGCCGCGAGACGTTCGGTCAGGCCGCGCACGCGCTCGTACCGAGCAGTGAGGTCGAGCGAGGATTCCACGTCCAAGGCAACCGGTGAGAGGGCTCGGGCATTCCGATTCACCCGCTGCGTTCAGTTGACGCCTCGAGACGCGGCCCCGGTCGATGCGCTCACCGCGAGGCTGAGGTAGAGCTTGGCCAGTTCGGCCGGGAGCGATTCGACGTCGTCGATCACCAGGTAGCGGTGCTCGGGCGACATGACGCGGAGGTAGTCGTGACCGGCAGGATCGATGGTCACGCAGAACGTATCGACGCCGAGGTGTGCCGCTTCCTCGATCGCTTTGGCCGTGTCGTACAACCCGTAGGTCTTGTCACGACGATCCGGTCCGTAATCGATGTCCTGCGGGTAGCCGTCGGAGATGACGATCAGCAGCTTCGTTCGAGCCTCCTGTTTGGCCAGCTTGCCCGCAGCGTGGCGGATGGCTGGGCCCATTCGGGTATAGCTCAGCGGTTCCATGGCGCCGATCCCGGCCCACGTGGCTGCGCCGGTGCGGTCGTCGAACTCCTTGCCGACGCGGAACTCGACCGCGTGTCGACCTTGGCCGGAGAACCCATACACGGCGTGGCGGTCGCCCAACTGGCCGAGCGCATCGCACATCAGAGCGACCGCATCCTTGGCGACATCGATGACCCGACGAATGGGGGTGTCATCGTAGAGCACGGGACGTGGTTTGAAGGGGTCGTCGAATGG
>JAHECQ010000605.1 GCA_024641625.1 Acidimicrobiales bacterium
CGCCTGTCGATCCTCCCCGGATGCACCGGGCTTTGGCAGGTGTCGACATCGGCCCGTCAGCTGATCGGCGAGAACACGTCGTTCGACCTGCACTACGTTCGCAACTGGACGCTGCGTCTCGACATCTGGGTCGCCTACCGCACTGTCCAGGCGATTGCATTCCGCAACGAGATCGCATCGGTCGACGAGATCCCTCGTTGGACCGGCGCCGCACTCGCTCGCTGACACTCCCCGTTCTGGCGGCGGACCCGAAGTACGGTCATTGGCGCGATGTGGCACGTTGACCCGACGAAACAGCTGACGGTTGGGCCGGCGACGGTCGACTTCGTCGAGCTGGCTTCCGCTGCGCAAGCTCTTGCCGCGGGTGAGCTGCGTGGCGCGATCCATCTCGTGAACGCCTACACATTGGCACTTGCCGACGAGCGCGCCGCTCTTGCCCAGGCATTGCAGTCGGATGCCGCCAACCTTCCAGACGGAACCCCGCTGATGTGGTGGGCCAAACGCAGGGGCATCGCCGCCGCCGAGCGCGTCTATGGGCCCGATCTGATGGAGGCCACGCTCGACGTAGGACAGGCGCTGGGCACCAAGCACTACTTCTACGGCAGCACGTCCGAGGTGTTGCACTCGCTGCAGGCGGCAGTCGAACGACGCTGGCCGAGCGCTGTGATCGTCGGTGTGGAATCACCGCCCTTTCGCGAACTAGCCGATGATGAGCTGGCCGCGTCCGTCGTACGCGCTGCCGAACTCGGCGCCGATGTGGTGTGGGTCGGCATGGGAACCCCCAAGCAGGACCTCCTCGTCCACCGGATGGCTCAGCTCGGTGATGCGTCGTTCGTCGCCATCGGTGCCGCGTTCGATTTCATCGCCGGTACGAAGAGTCAGGCACCGCGCTGGATGATGCAGCTGGGCGTCGAATGGTTCTACCGATTGGTCACCGAACCGCGTCGCCTCTGGAAGCGATACCTGGTCTACAACGTGAAGTTCATCCGATTGTTGTGGCGCAATAGGCGTGCGACAGGGCCGGCATGAAGGTGCTGATGATCTTCTCCCGATACCGTCAGCACGGCGGCGAGGAGCAGAGCACGAAGACCGAGACGGAGTTGCTCCGCTCGGAAGACCACGAGGTGGAGCTCCTGGCGATCCGGTCGCCGCTGCGGGCTGGTGCGGAGATCGCGTCAGCGCTCCGGTCGTTCCGGCCCGACATCGTCCATATTCAGAACTTCTTCCCGTCGATCCAACCTCGCCACTACGAGGCCATCCGTGACTTTGGTTGCCCCATCGTCCAGTCACTCCGCAACTACCGGTTGACGTGTGTGACAGCCAACCAGTGGCGCGACGATCGTGGCTGCAACGAATGCTCGTTCGCCAACCATCGGCCGGCGATCGTCCATGGCTGCTACCGCGGGAGCCGTGCTCAATCTGCAGTTGCGGTGAGTTTGCTTCGGTCGCACCGGCGACACGCCAGCTGGACGTCAGATGTGTCGGCTTTCATCGCGGTCTCCGAGCATGTACGCGACTCGGTGCAGCCGTGGGTCGGCGACGTGCCCATCTTCGTCAAGCCCAACACGGTGATCACCGACATCGCGGGAACGGGGTCGGCCCGCAACATCGTCTACGCGGGCCGGCTCTCACCCGAGAAGGGGATCTTGAAGCTCGCCGAGACGTGGTCACGGCACGCTGAGTTCCCCGAACTCGTCGTGATCGGCACAGGGCCCGACGGTGTCGCGATCGAGGAGTTGGCCTGCCGAGCGGCCAACATCACCGTTCTCGGACCGCTCAGTCATGATGCGACACTTCGCCACATGGCGGATGCTGTGGCGACCATCGTGCCCTGGAGGTGGAACGAGCCGTTCGGCCGAACGCTCATGGAATCTCTGGCAGTCGGCACCCCTGTGATCGCGTCGCCCGAGGCTGCCAAGAACTTTCGCGGTCTAGGCGTTGCAGTTGTCACGTTTGACCTAGTGCCCGGAGACTTCCTTGGCGAGGCAGTCTCCACGATATCCGCCGACGGTGCGGCCGCCCGCGAACAAGCACGGAGCACCTTTCAGCAGCAGTTCGCTCCAGCGCTCAACCTCACCCTTCTGACCGGCGTCTACGAGTCATGTCTCGGGTACTAGCTGTGAGGCTGGAGATGCGCCCAACGCTGACCTGGCTACGTTCAGCGGGGACCGATCAAAACGTAAGGGTCTGCCACCCAGTGACTGAGTACACGTGACGAAGCAATCGCCAAGAGACGGCAGAGGTTGGTTTGGTCTGGACCAAGGACTGTCGAGCGCTACGAATTTCGGGGGAGCGGCCCTGACCGCCGGGCTGCTCGACAAGATCGGTTACGGCGGCTGGGCGATCGCATATGCCGTATTCATCGTAGTCCTCACCACGGTACGAACAGTCTCGGGCGACGTCGCGATGATCGTCGTGCCCGACGCGGACGCCCACTCGGCTGCCACTCATATCGATGGTTCTGCTTCGACTTCCTCACTCGCCGCTGTCGTCTCGGGAGTCGCCCTAGTAGTGGGATCGTTCTTCGTCGGCGGGGCAACTCGTTCGGCCCTATTGGCTCTCGGTGTTTGCCTTCCG
>JAHECQ010000133.1 GCA_024641625.1 Acidimicrobiales bacterium
GCTCCCCAGTGGTACCCAGGCGGCGCGGCTGGCGTCGTCGCCCGGGGAGATGGCCGGAAGGCCGTGGTGCGGTACCCCCACGGGCTGGGCCAGGAAGTCCATGATCACGAAGTGGAAGTCGTCGCTGATCCGTTCGACCCACCCGAGGAACGGCCCGCACGTCACCGGCAGGTTGGTCTCCTCGGCCACTTCGCGCTCGACGGCGTGGACCAGCGTCTCTCCGGGTTCGACTCGTCCGCCGGGTACCGACCAGCTGCCGACTGCGGGGGGCCGGCCACGTTCGACGAGCAGGAGGCAGTGATCGACGATGATGATCGCACCGACTGCCACCTCGGCCCGAGTCGGCACGATCAGTCCTCGGTGTCGAGCCGGCGGTTCACGACCAACAGCCTCGCCTTGAGCCCGAAGGACTCGAAGAAGTTCTTGGTCTCCCGATCGCCGGGAAGCGCGACCGAATCGATCGACTGACAGCCCTGCGCCCGCAGGACGTCGATCGCCAGGTTCATCAATGCCTCCCCCACGCCGGCGCCCCGGGCCTCGGACTCCACGACGAAGGACTCGAGACGTCCGAGCTTCGATCCGTCACTCAGCACCTCGACGGTGAACACGGCGTAACCCAACACGACATCGTCGATCGTGCCGACCAAGGCTCTGCCTTCGGCGATGGCCGCTCGAATCCGGGCCGGCTCGTTCGCGGCCTCCCGGAGCAGGAGAAGCATTCCCCCGCGAGCCTCGCGAATGTCGTCGCGAATGGCTCCGGCGATACGGGTCAGCGCTTCGAGGTCGTTGGAGTCAGCCGAGCGAGCTGCCTCACTCATTGGGCTCCGAGCAGCTGATCGATGCGAGCCAGGACGGTCTTGCGCTTCCGTCCGGCCTCCTCGTGCGCCTTGATGGCGGCCAGCGCGTCGCCATCGAGCGAGGGCAAGGTCCCGATGAGATCCCGAGCGCTGATCGAGTCGTAGTCCACCACGCCGCCGATCGTGGTCGATGGTGACGCGTCCTCGGTCGCCGAGGATGATGGTTCCGACGGAGCCGGCGTTGCCGCGTCCGTCGGGGCGCCGGTCGGTTTCGCGGTGTCGGCACCGGGTACTCCGAGGGCGATGCCGGCTTCGATGAGTACACGCGACAGGGGGCCGGCCGCCGATCTGGCCGCGGTCTCGAGCACCTTGCGCACTTGTTCCTCGACCTGTTCGGGTCCGCGCTGGGCGGCCATCTGGGCAGCCAGCTTCGCCAGCTGGGTCTGGCTCCGACCCCGCTTCACGAGTCGCTCGAGCACCTGGTCTCGCTCCCAGAGCAGACCGAGGGGAGCGTAGAACAAGAGATCGGCGAGCCGGTCCGACAGCTCGGAGCCTTCCGCCGAGGGATCGGTCATGACGGCCGATGCAGCTCGATCCCGTCGCCCATGGGGCACGGGGTGTTCAGCTGCGCACGGCTCACCACGAGGAAGCAGAGTCCACACAGGAACTCGTCACCCCGCTTGGCGGGCATGTTCTTCGGGCCTTCTTCCCCGTCGGACTCGTCCTCGTCATCGTCGTCGTCGACCGAGGCAGCCATGCGGTCTCGCAGGATCTCCTCGAGGTCGGCCTCGACGTCGTCGGGATCGGTGTCGTCGTCCTCGTCCTCGTCCTCTTCCTCGCCGGCTCGACGCGTGCGGACCCGGGGTTCGACCGGTTCCTCTTCTTCGTCTTCCCCTTCGTCTTCGACGACGACTGCATCGAACTCTTCGTCGATGTCGTCGTCGAGGTCGTCGTCGAGGTCGTCGTCGAGTTCGAGCGCCGGGTCCAGGACGTCCTCGAGGTCCTCGTCGTCCAGGCCATCCTCTTCGGGATCGAGATCGTCCAGGGCCTCGTCGGCCACCTCGATGTCGTCGTCGTCACTCATGCAGCCTCACCAGCAAGCCTCAACCAAATGGTCTCAACGCGTCATCGCGCCATTCGTGGCGGACTCTACACACTCCGAGCCGACGTGCACGGGTTCCCGACAGACTTCTCCGGGACCAGGTCAGTTCGCCCCGAAGAACTGGCGGTGAACCAGCACGTTCTCGACGTACTGCTCGGTCGAGGAGAACAGTCCTCCGGCCGTGACGGAGCCTGGACCCTGGTAGTACGCGGCAATGGCGAGGCGTTCGTCTCCCATCCGGTCCAGCAGCCAGCGAACGTAACGAGCGCTGATCCGGATGTTGTCCTCGGGGTTGGCTGCATCCAGTTCAGGGTGTCCAATGAGGCTGTCGGCCACCCAGCGCTCGGTGGCGGGCATCAACTGACCGATCCCGCGCGCTCCCTTGTTCGACAACGCAGCATTGTTCCAGCCCGATTCCTGCCAGGCAATGGCCATCAGGAGGTCGACGGGAATACTGTTCGCGCCGGCCCACTTCTCGAAGTAGGGAATCAGCGCGAGTCGCTCGGGTGTGGTCACGATCCGCTCGGGTAGACGGTCATAGGAACCGCTGGCGCCCAGCGCGAACCCGTCGCCGGCCGGAATCGTCAGCGTCTGGCCGATCCGAATGCTGTGTCGGTCGGGCAGGTTGTTGAGCTCGGCCAGTTCGCGGGTCGACACGCCCGCGTGCAGGGCCAACACGCTCAACGTGTCACCTGGTTGCACCTCGTAGTCGACCAGCCTGCGCTCGACCGCTGGACGTTCGACGCTGCTGGTCACGGGAAGCATGATTTGTTGTCCCGATCGCACGTGATCGGGATCGCTGAGGTCGTTGGCCGCGACCAGATCGGCCACCGAGACGCCCGTGCGAATCGCAATGTGCGAGAGCGTTTCGTTCTCCCTGACGGTGTAGGTCGTCTCCGATGGCGAGTGGGCTGTCACCGGTGAGGCGCCCCAGAGGGTGAGGGTACTGAGGGCGCCGGCGACCAGGGTTGCGGTGCACGCCTTGCGGGCTCGACGGCGGGTGGCGATGAACTGCGATGACCTCATGACCATCCTGTCGGCCCTCGAATCGTCGATGTGAGCCATTCGGCCCACGATAGGTGGGCGAACCAGGCCGAATGACTCAGACCGATCCGGGGTCGGCCCGCCGTGCCTCGGCTCGTCGCTCTGCCTCGAGGCGTCCCAGATCGGTCTCCGAGGCATGATTGACGAAGGTCATCATCGCGGCGATGGCGTGATGGCCGGCCGTTTCGGCGATCGCCCGATGCATCTGCTGGGCAACGGTGCGGTAGGCCGGATGGCCCTGCGGGGTCGACCGGAGCTCGAGGAGATGCATGGCGGCCCGAGCGTTGAGGTTGAAGTTGAAGCGAACGCGATACGCGAGCGCCACTGCATAGGAGGACTGGGGACCGAACGCAGGAGCCAGTGCCTCGAACAACTCACCCGAGCGCTCCATCGCCTCATCGAACCGATCGGCAACTCCGGCGTCATCGACGAGTTCGGGTCGGGTGTAGCCATGCCGTGTGGTGAGTTGCTGCCAGTCGATGGTGAGCATGCGGTGCCGTTGAAGATCACGGAACGCCCCGTAGTCCGCCAGGACGTCGAACCGGTAGAAGGGGCGCTCGAGCGCCCGACCGGGGCGATGGCGCCGATTTCGGCGATCTCCGCAATAGGCCCGCACGATGTCGATCCGCTGGTCGACGGACATGGCGCGAACGGCTTGCTCGATCGACCGCTCGGGCCGGTTCGAGTACGGATACAGCATCGCCGTCACCACTTTGATCTCGGCATCGGGATCGAAATCGACCAGATCGACGATCGGTTCGTTGTCGTAGGGACCCTCCGATGGGAGCACCTGCTCGGACAGTTCCTCCATCGAGCGTCGCGTGTCGACGAAGTAGTCCACCCACTCGCCGCCACGCTCGGGAATGTCGATCCGCCGAACGAACGACGGAATGACCTTTCTCAGCTCGGTGAGGATGAGTTCGGCGTAACTGCGCGCTTCGGGCAATGGGTGAGCGCGGAGGCGAAGCAGCATCTGCTCGTAGGCTTGGCCGGAGCCGTACATGCCCACGTTCGACTGTGCAGCCGCCGGCAGGATGCCGCGAACGGCATCGAGCGCCTTGGCCTTGACGGCCATGCGATAGACGAAGTCGCTGTCGGCAGGGTTCTTCGGGGTGGTGAGTCTGACGTGTTCGGCCACGATGGGCGCGAGCTCGGCGTAGGTGTCGAACAGTCGATCCATGTCGCCGACATATCGCGTGCCGAGTTCGGACGACAGGATCTCGGGATCACGGTAGAAGCGGTACCGTCCGCCGGTCCGGCTGTCGTAGGCGATGTAGCGGGTCGACTGTTCCAAATAGGAGGCAAGTCGTCCCCACTCCAGTGCCTTCGTGAGCAGGTTCGAAGCCTGTTCACAGGCAAGGTGCACGCCCCCGAGCTGGGCAACGGAGTCGTCGCCGTACTCGACGAAGACGCGCTCGTAGAGCTCCTCGGCTCGGTCCAGGCCGATGGTGGCATCGATGCTGGCGTCACCCTCGATGTCGAGGTCGCCGACGAACTCGTCGAGGAACAGCCGACGCAGGCTCTTCGCCGAACGCGAATAGCGGGCGAAGAGAGCGCCCTTGACCACCTCGGGGAGGTTGACGAGTGCGAACACCGGCTGATCGAGGTTGGTGAAATAGCGTCGCAGGACGTCCTGCTCTTCGACAGAGAACTCCTCGATCATGTACGCACCCACGGCGACAGAGGGTATGGGCACCAGCACGCAGAACGGCGGACCCTGGCTGCACTGATCCGTTCTGGCAGGTCAGAGGCTTGCCGTTGAGCCTCCTAGAGCACGATCCAGTAAGCATCGGTTTGGGCGCGCACGGTGATCGATCGAGTGAGGCCAAGGTTCTCACCATCGGCGAAGACCCGAATCGGGTGAGCGAACGTGTGCTCCCACCGAGGCGTGCGTGCGGTTCGCAGCGATGGATGTGGCAGGTGGGTCCCTGTGGCGGCGCGCCGACGCGCCTCGATTCGCTGCCGTAGCGGGAGCGATCCAACGGTCACGTCGAGGAGGCCGTCGTTGGGATGAGCACGGGGTCCGAGGTAGAGCCGGCCGAGCCACGCAGCGTTCATGACGACGGCGAACTCGCCGCGCCAGCCGAGACGATGGGCCAGCACGTGGGCGGCGAACGGAACCTCGTCGCCGCGGTCGGTCTTCACCCAGCCGAGATCGAGGGGGTACCACCAATGATCGACCGGTCGTGGTGCTCGTGGGTCTTCTGATCCGCCGAGCGTGCGGAGCAGATCGCCGGCGCTGACCGATACCGCGGGCGGCGAGGTGGGGTCGAGGGCGCGGAGCTCTGTGACGAGCCCGGCAAGTTCGGCATCGTTGTCGGCGACAGGGATGTCGCCGGGCCGCTGGCCTGGGTGACCCCACGCGGTCGAGCGGTCGATGACCACGGGTGCGGCCTCAGGCCTTCGATGCAGCTTCCGCTGCGTCGATGAAACTCGAGGCTGCCACGAGGTCTCGATAAACGGCCTCGCCGGCCCTGGCCGCAGTGCGTTGACTGTCGGCCAGTGGTGCCAGGGAGGCGAACTGTCGCAGGAGATCGATCAGCAGCTTGGCGGTCCGTACGAAGTCACCGGCGGTGAGGTCCTCATCGTCGAGGATCTGGTCGAGATCACCGCCCGCCGCCCAGGCATGAGCAATGGCCACGAACCCACCGTCTGGCGGACGGGTCTCGGGAAGCTGACTGGCCCGCTCGTGTCTGACGAGATCCTCGTGCAGACGCTGGAGCTTGCGGAACCGATTGCGAAGTTCGGGCGAGGGAAACCATGGCTCTCCCCCGGATCCGGGGCGACGGTCCTCGTAGACGAGGGTCGATGCCAACCCAGCGAACTCGGCGAGGTTCAGGCCGTCGAAGAGGCCGCCTTCGAGCGCTTCGACGGCCAGGAGGTCGCATTCGTGGTAGAGGCGGGCGAGCCGTTGACCGGAACCGGTCAGGGTCCAACCATCGAGGTGCCCTCGTGCTTCGAGCAGCTCGATGACCGAGTCGAATTGCCGGGCCAACGAGTCGGCGTTGTCACGAACGGCCTTGGTCGCCTCGAGGATTTCGAGGTCGATCTTGTCGATTCGTTTGAGACCGCGCCGCGCGCCCGACGGCAGATCTTCGACGGACATGATGCCGCTGGTCGATCCGAGCTTCCGTCTGCGCTTGGAGCTCAACACCGATGCCTTCTTCATCTCCTCGACCGTCTCGTGGATGAAGGAGATGCTGTGGGGCAGATAGGGCTCGGGGAGCTCGACTCGGCCGATGATCGTGGGGGGCTCGTCGAGCATGGACGAAGTGACCTCGGTGACGCCCAGGTCGACATCGGCCACCTGCAGCTTCACTCGTCCGCCTTTGCGATAGGCAACCGCGATCACCACCGCTTGACGAGGTACCGAAGGACCGTTCAGCTCCAGGATCTCGCCCCTGATGACCTGACTCAGGGCGAAGCCGATCTCTGCGGGATCATCGGACAAGTCGGCTTGCCGGCCGGCAGCGGCGCGCAGTTCGTCCAGCGGCCCGAATTCCTTCTCGATCTGGCCGCACAGCTGTTTGCGTCGGTCGAAGAGGCGTTCGAGATGATGTTCGCCCCGGACGATGTCGGCGTTGGTTCGGAACTGGGCGAAGGAGAGGTTGAGGAGTTGTCGAGCACGGTCCGGCTCGTAGCGACGGACGAGATTGGCCGCCATGTTGTAGGTCGGGCGAAAGGCCGAGGTGAGGACGAAGTTCCGACTGGCCGCCAAGTTCGCCACCTGCTCGAAACGAACCCACGGGGACCACAGCACGATGGCCTCACCCTTGGTGTCGATGCCCCGACGGCCTGCTCGTCCGGTCAGCTGGGTGTACTGGGCCGGACTGAGGAACTCGTGGGCGTCACCCGTCCATTTCGTGAGCTTGTCGATGACAACGGTACGGGCCGGCATGTTGATGCCCAGCGCCAGCGTCTCGGTGGCAAAGACCACCTTCGTCAGTCCCTGAGCGAAACAAGCCTCGACCAGTTCCTTCATCATCGGGACCATGCCGGCGTGATGGGGGGCCACCCCGGCCTCGAGGTCTCGAAGGAATTGCGGGAAGCGGAGCACCGTCAGATCCTCGTCGGACAGGACCGCCGAGTGATGCGCCGCGAGGCCACGGATACGGGCCCGCTCCTCCTCGGTGGTCAGGATCATGCCTCGATCGACGACCTCGCGCGCCGCGTCGGAACAGCCGGCGCGGCTGAAGATGAAGTAGATGGCCGGCAGGAGCTGTCGCTCGCGCAGGAGCTGCACGACGTCGCTTCGGTTGGGTGTTCGGTAGCTGAGTTGTTGTCGGCCCTTGCTCCGGTCAGCGCTCCCACGCTGGCCCTTTCGCCGGAGCTCCGGATCGAAGCGGTAACCGCGGGCGTTCGGTTTCCCGCCGACGAGCGACCGTAGGTAATGCAGCTTGGCACTCTTGCGTTCGGCGACCAGGTAGCGGTTCTCCAGCTCCACCGGTCGTCGTGTCTCGATCACGAGTTCGGTGTCGCCACGGACGGTCTGCATCCATGCGGCGAGCTCGTCGGCGTTGGAGATCGTTGCCGACAGGCACACCAATTGGATGTGCCGAGGCAGGTGGATGATCACCTCTTCCCACACCGGTCCTCGGTAGGCGTCCTGAAGGTAATGAACTTCGTCCAGCACGACGGCTCGCAGGGCATCGAGGGTGCGCCCGGCGTACAGCATGTTCCGGAGCACCTCGGTGGTCATGACCACGACGGGAGCGTCACCGTTGATCACGTTGTCGCCGGTCAGCAGCCCCACGACTGCCGCGCCGTAGGTCTCGACGAGCTCCTGGTATTTCTGGTTCGACAGGGCCTTGATCGGCGTGGTGTAGAAGACGCGTGTGCCCGCTCGCAGTGCTTGGTCGACTGCGTAGGTGGCCACCAGTGTCTTGCCGGCGCCCGTGGGAGCGGCGACGATGACATGACGACCGGCGTCGAACGCGGCAAAAGCCTCGGTCTGGAACCGGTCGGGTTCGAAGCCGAGACGTTCGAGGAGTGGTGGAGGCAGCGCGCCCGAGGTCACGAGAGACGGATCCGCCTCGCTGCCGGCCGGCTAGGCAAGTCCGCTCCGCTTTCTGGTGAGCAGCTGGCCGATCAGGATGGCGAGTTCGTAGAACAGGTACATCGGCACACCCACCACCGACAGGGTGAAGGGATCGCCCGTCGGGGTGATGACCGCAGCGATGATCGCGATGACGACCGCGGCCAGCCGTCGGTTCTTGCGTAACGTCTCGGTCTTCACCAGGCCGGTCATCTGGAGGAACACCAGGACGAGGGGGAATTCGGCCGCGATGCCGAATGCCAGCAGCATCTTGACCATGAAGCTCAAGTAGTTGTTCGGCGTGAAATTCTGCACGAATCGATCGGAACCGATGTTCCCCAACACGTTCAGCGCTTGTGGCAGGAACAGATAGGCCGCAACCATCCCCCCGAACAGCAAGAGGACCGCAGCCGCCATGAACGGCAACAAGGCCCGGCGCTCGTTCGGATAGAGCCCGGGAAGGACGAACCGACCGAGCTGGTACAGCACGACGGGCAAGGCAAGCACCATGCCGCCGTAGCCGGCGAGGGTCAGTGCCACGTTGAACTCGCCGAGTGGATCGAGCAACTGGAACGTGCAGTCCTGCTCGGGGCGTGTCGAACAATAGGGCTCGGACAGGAAGTCGAAGATCCTGCTGTTGAACATGTAGACGACGATTGCCGCAATCACCACGGCCAGCACCGATCGAATGAGGCGTGTGCGAAGCTCCCGAAGATGCTCGATGAGCGTCATCTCACCGGCGTCGGATCGATTCTGGGCCTTCGCCAGATCGGTCATGTGGCGGGTTCGCCCGGCTCGTCGTCGGGGGCCTCACCGGCCTCAGCTCGAGAGGGCTCGGAGCGTGCGGTATCGGGCTGTGCGGTGTCGGGCTGTGCGGTGTCGGGCTGTGTGGTGTCGGGCTGTGTGGTGTCGGGCTGTGCGGTGTCGGGCTGTGCGGTGTCGGCGGAGAAGCCCCGCGGAACGATGGGGCTATCCGCTGAACCGTCGCCCCATCGTGTGATGTCGGCTTCTTGCAGCCCGCTCATGAATTCGGTGCGCAGGCTGCTGGACATCGACCGAAGCTGGGCAATCGTCTCGCCGACCTTGCGCATCACCGATGGCAACTGTTCGGGTCCCACGACGATCAGAGCTATCAAGGCGATGACCATGAACTCTCCGCCACCGATTCCGAACATGGTTCAAGAGTACCCGCACACAGAGGCGAGGCTGTACCGCGGCAACTCGGCTCCTGGGGCAAAACTGCTTGTGGCGCCTCCAGGGCGCCACAAGTGTTTCGACTGACGGTCTCGAGTCGGGCAAGTACTGCACGGACGAGTACCGGTTCAAATGAGGAGCGGGTGAAGAACTCTCCGATGACGGGGTGCTCAGCGAGTGAATTCGGCCAATGCGGCCTCGAGCGCTCGCTCGTCCTGCAGGAGGTCGTGGAAGTCGAGCAGGTCATCGTGACTGATCGGCTCGCCGATCCGACG
>JAHECQ010000606.1 GCA_024641625.1 Acidimicrobiales bacterium
GGTCTCCGCCAAGGCAGCGAACAACGCTCCTGCTTCGGTCTCGGGCTGCGCGGCGATCGGGTGACCATCGTCACTCCCCTGCCGCAGGGCCGAGATCAGCGGAACCTGACCGATCAGCGGTACACCGAGCTGGGTCGCCAACTCAGCCCCACCTCCGGCACCGAAGAGCTCGTATCGCTTGCCATCGTCACCGGTGAACCAGCTCATGTTCTCGATCACGCCGACGACCGAGATATTGACCTTGTGGGCCATGTAGGCGGCGCGTTGCGCCACCCGCTGAGCTGCCGGCTGCGGCGTGGTGACGACGATCAGTTCCGCACGGGGCAGGAACTGCGAGATCGACAAGGCAATGTCGCCGGTACCCGGGGGGAGGTCGACGACGAGATAATCCGGATCGTCCCAGTACACGTCGGTGAGGAACTGCTCGAGTGCCTTGTGGAGCATCGGGCCCCGCCAGATGACCGGCTGATTCTCCTCGACGAAGAAGCCCATGGAGATGCAGCGAACACCGTTGGCCTCCGGCGGCACGATCATCTCGTCGATGATCGTCGGGTCACGATCGACTCCCAGCATCCGGGGAATGGAGAACCCCCACACGTCGGCGTCGACGACCGCGACCTTCTTGCCTCGGGCGGCCAAGGCGACCGCCAGGTTGGTGGTCACCGAACTCTTGCCGACACCACCCTTACCCGAGGCAATGAGGAGCACCCGGGTCTTGCTGCCCGGGTCGGCGAACGGAATGGCCCGACCCTCGGCATGACCGTGCGCCTGCTGACTTCCGGCGGTCGATGCCGGGTCGCCGTGCAGGCGTTGACGAAGTTCGGCTCGCTGTTCGTCGGTCATGACTCCGAACTCGACGGTGGCCTCCGACACGCCCTCGAGACCGAGCACCGCTTCCTTGACCCGACGATCGATCTCGGCTCGCAGCGGACACCCTGCGACCGTGAGATCGATGGCCACGTGCACCTTCGGTGCGTGGTCGAGATCCACGCGACGCACCATGCCGAGGTCCACGATGCTGCGATGCAGCTCGGGATCCTGCACAGGCCGCAGGGCGTCGATGACGGATGCTTCGGAGAGAATCTGTGCCACAGGGAGTGCCGATCAGCGAGACGAACGGGATTTCTCCTACGACGGTAGGAGGAATGGCTGTAGGCTAGCCAGATGGCCGACCGTGTCCCCACCCCATCGGTTGGGCGAGCGCTCAAACCGACCGAGTTCGCCAACCTGGTCAATGCCATCACCTCCGCCTTCGGTGATCCGACCCGGCGGGACATCTATCTGCTCACCCATGAACACCCCGATGGTCTGACCGTGGGCGACGCCGCGACCGCTACGGGCCTGCATCCCAACGTCGCCCGCCACCACCTCGACAAACTGGTCAACGGCGGCTACCTCGAGGTCACGCAGCGGCCTTCATCGGGGGCGGGACGACCAGCCAAGGTCTACCGGGCCATCGAATCCGAGCTCCAGCTCGAGTTCGGCGTCCGGCACGACGACATCCTCGTCACCTTGTTGGGCAAGGCGCTCTCGAGACTCCCCGACCACGAGGCGGCGGCAATCGCCGAGGAGGTGGGTGAGGAGTTCGGCAAGCAGATGGCAGCGAACATGGCCGACACCCCCCACTCCGAACGGCCGGCCAGCCAACGATCCTTCCGCTCGGCACTCCACGTGGTCGCCGACGCATTGTCGGCCCACGGGTTCTCGGCCCACGCCGAACGCCAAGGCGACGAACTGCGGATCGTGTCGGGTCACTGTCCCTTCGGGGACGTCGCCATCGAGCACCCGGTCATCTGCGCGGTCGATCGTGGCATGGTTCGAGGCATGCTCAGCTCGTTGGTCGGCGAGACCGAGGTCGTACTCGGCACCTCGGTCGCCCGTGGCGACGACGCTTGCGTCACCGACGTCCAGCTCATCTAGGGTTCCCACCATGCGCACCCTCCGTGATCGTGGGCTCCCTTCCGTTGTCGTTTGGTGTCTGGCCGGCCTGCTCATCGGGATGACCAGCGGCATCGGGCCCTCCGGAGGCGCCAGCGCCGCCACTGCGGCCGAGAACGCCGTGCCCGCACCCCGCGATTTCGTCGCCATCCAATACCGGGACTTTCTCGCCCGAAACCCCGATGACCCCGGACTGGCATTCTGGGTGGCACGCCTCGAGGATGGCGCCGATCCCGGCGATCTCATCGACGCGATGATCTCCGCACCGGAGTTCGAGCAGGTCGTCGCGCCGTTGACGCGCCTCTACCAGGCCTATTTCCTCCGCACGCCCGACTATCGCGGACTCCTGTACTGGATCGCACAGCAGCGTTCGGGCCGATCGCTCAGCGACATCTCCACCTTCTTCGCCGGTTCCGAGGAATTCCGGCTGCGCTACGGAGCGCTCGACGATGTTGCGTTCGTCACGCTGATCTACCACAACGTGCTCAGCCGGGAACCCGACGCCGGAGGTCTCGCCTACTGGGTCGGACGTCTGCAGGGCGGTGCGAGCCGGGGCATGATCATGACCGGGTTCAGCGAGTCCGTCGAGTACGTGCGAGCGACCTTCGGCCGAGTCCGAGCCACGATGCTC
>JAHECQ010000607.1 GCA_024641625.1 Acidimicrobiales bacterium
GAACTGTGGGTGGTCAACCAGCTCTCGGACTCGGTCAGCGTAGTCGATGTGCCCAACCGGATCGTCAAACGCACCCTGGCCACAGGCGACGAGCCAGCGGACGTCATTTTCAGCACCGACCCGCAGCGGCCTGCACTCGTGTCTTGTTCGAGACCGGACACCGTCCAGGTGTTCTTCCCGGACGAGCCCGGGCGCGCCCCCGAGACGATCGCAATCGAGGGCGAGGAACCGCGCGCAATGGCGCTCGACCTTGCCGGCAGGCTACACGTCGCACTTTTCGAATCTGGCAATGGCACCACGATCCTCGCAGGGGGTGGCGACGATGGAGATGATACGATCGATTTCCCACCGAACGCGGTGAGTGATCCGCGCGGCCCTTACTCCGGCACCAACCCGCCGCCTAACGATGGCGACAGCTTCTCGCCGGCACCCGAACCACTCAATCCGCCACCACCAGCGGTCGGGCTGATCGTCAGAGAGGCCGCGGACGGAACTTGGTTGGACGACAACGGTGGCGACTGGACTTCGCTGGTCAGCGGCGAATTCGCGAGTGGCTCCGGGCGGATCCAGGGATGGGGGCTGCTCGACAACGACGTCGCCGCGATCGACCTCGGCACGGGCGCTGTCAGCGCCTACGCCGAAGGTCTGATGAACATTTGCATGGCGATCGCGGTCAACCCGGTGAGCGGTCACGTCGCCGTCGTCGGCACCGAAGCCACCAACGAGGTGCGCTTCGAGCCGAACGTCAATGGCACCTTTGTCAGGGTGATGTTTGCCTCCTTCGACCCAGGCGCGCCGGACTCGCCCCCGATGATCACCGACCTCAACCCACACCTCGACTACAGCACGCCACAGGTCGCACAGGTGCTCCGCGACCAATCGATTGGCGATCCGCGCGGCATCGCATGGAAGGCGGACGGATCGAAAGCCTACATCACCGGCATGGGATCGAACAACCTGGTGGTCGTCGACCAGGGCGGCGCCCGCTCCGGACTCGCACCGACGATCGAGGTCGGGGAAGGGCCCACCGGGATCGTTGCCGACGATGCTCGCGGGCAGCTCTACGTCCTCAACCGCTTCGAGGCGACGATCTCGGTCGTCGACACCGCCGGCGAGACGGAGATCGCAAAGATCGCGTTCTTCGACCCGACGCCCGAACCCATCAAGATCGGCCGCCGCCACCTCTATGACACCCACCTGACCTCGGGGCTCGGCCATGTCTCGTGCGCCTCGTGCCATGTGGACTCACGCACCGATCGCCTCGCGTGGGATCTCGGCGACCCGGGCGGTGAGATGGTACGGGTCGGCGGACCGCGCCACAACCTGGGCGCCAACTTTCCCGGGCTGAGCTCAAATTTCACCGACTTCCATCCGATGAAGGGGCCGATGACGACCCAGACGCTACAGGACATCATCGGCAAAGAACCTCACCACTGGCGCGGCGACCGCGATGGGATCGAGAGCTTCAATGGTGCCTTCGGCTCACTGCTGGGCGACGACACCGGCCTGACGCAGCTGGAAATGCAAGAGTTCGAGGACTACCTCGCCACCATCACCATCCCGCCGAACCCGTTCCGCGGGCTCGACAACTCCCTGCCCACCGACCTCCCGCTGCCCGGGCAGGTCACCGGCGACCGCTTCGGCCCGCAAGGGCAGCCGATGCCGAATGGCGACGCCCTGAGCGCCTTCACCGACATCTACCGCCCGCTCAGCCGCGGCATCGACCGCGGCGCCTTCGCCTGCATCACCTGCCATACGGTGCCGCTAGGGATGGGAACCGACACTAGATTTTCACTCAACGGGTTCGCGCCGATCGCCGCCGGCCCGCGCGGCGAGCACCATCATGCTCTGGTCTCGGTCGATGGCTCGTTCCAGCGCGCCATCAAAGTCCCGCAGCTTCGCACCCTCTATGATAAGCTCGGCTTCGACATGACCTCGACCAAGAGCCGCTCAGGATTCGGCATCCTCCACGACGGTAGCGTCGATGGCCTGTCACGATTCCTCAGCGAAAGCGCCTTCGAGCCAGCAGACAACCAGGAGGTCGCTGACCTCGTCGCCCTGATGATGGCATTCAGCGGGTCGGACTTCCCCGGGAGCGCGGAGACCTTCGAACCCCCGGTGACCGCGAGCCTTGACGCCCACGCGGCGGTCGGCCAGCAGGTGACGCTGACAGTTGCAGCCTCCACACCCAAACTCGACGCCTTTGTCGCTCTCGCTGAGGCGGCAGAGATCGACCTCGTCGCACACTCGACCGTCGACGGCACCCCGCGTGCCTGGCACCACGTTGGCGGCAGCCAGTTCGCTGCGGATCAGGTGGGTGCGACGGAGTCGCTGGCGCAATTGCTGGCGCGCGCGACGCCCTCGGTGCCACTCACGTTCACCTGCGTCCCGACCGGCTGCGGCGAGCGCCTCGGTGGCGACCGCGACCGCGATGGCTTGCCCGACTACGATGAGGTGCGCGACTTCGCCCCATCGATCACCGGCCACCAGAACCCGTTCCAAGGCAATGCCACCGACAGCACGGGCGACAACGGATCGACGTCCCCCGATGGGGTGCCGGACGGCGAGA
>JAHECQ010000608.1 GCA_024641625.1 Acidimicrobiales bacterium
AAGCCGCAGGCGACCAAACCCAGCCTGACGGCCATCCGAGATCGTCGGGTGCTTGGGCCGGGGGGTTCAGCGTCCGGCGGAGAGTCCGCTGTATTCGCGGGCGGCGAGGGGGTCTCCTTGGATGGTGACTGGGCCGTGGGGGCGTCGCCATAGGTGCAGGAGGAGATCTTGTGCTGTTCCTGTCAGGGATGCCGTGGCTGGGCCGTGGCCGGTGGTGTGGTCGAGGTGATCGGCGTCTGAGATCAGTCGTACGGATGGGAGGCTGTCCAGGTCCCGGAGTCGGAGCACCATCGGGTAGGCGTACTGTGTGGTCCAGATCACGGCGTCGACGGCTCGGTCGCCGGTGATGGATGACGGTTGACCTAATGCGGTCTCGACGTCGTGGCGGTGGAGTCCCATTTCTGCGGCGCAGTGCCAGGACAGCCAGCCGGCGGTTTCGACGCCGAGGTGCCCGTAGACGGGTGTGTCGGCGTCGAGGTTTGCGAGGCAGTCGCTGTAGGCATCGAGTTCGAGGATCAACTGCTCGAGTGGGAGGTCTTGGACTTGGGTCATGCGGGCCAGGTTGAAGGCCATGGGGTTGGTGTCGCCGAGATCGCCGGTTTCGCACCACGCCCGACATGATGCCGAGAACGCGGATACGTGACGGACCGCGTCTTCGATGGTCCAGCCTGGGCATCCGGGGACGTCTTGGGTCAGTTCTTCGCCGGTGAGACCGGCGAAGAATGTGCAGTGTTCGGCGATCACTGCGACCCGCTGTTGGTGAGTCATACGGAGTTCCGGGACGACGATCATCGTCGGCGAACTTAGCAACACGGCCCTGGACCCGCCGCCCACGCGCCACTTCGTACCGGCATCATCCCGTGAGATCCCGACAAAGGTCAGGCTGTGGCAGATGCCGGGCGATTCGCGTCAGCCGCATCTGGGTGATGGCAAAGGTGCCGACCATGGCCGCGGTGACATCGGTGATCGCTGTGCGGACCGGGGTTTTGCAGATCTGGATGCTTTGGGTTCGGAATACCCAGAGCAGGCGTTCCGCCATCCAGTGCTGGCTGTGTGATCCTCGAGACAGATGGTCCGGCCCTCGCCCTGACCGTGTCCAGGATGCGGCTGCAACCCGACGTAGAACCTGCTCCGCGTTGAGCGCTAACCTCTTCCGGACTGATCGGTGTCAAGTTCTGCCGGTTGTGCTGGCCCGGATGGAGGACGATGTCGAGCGGTGAGGAGCAGGCAGGATCGATCCTGGTGTATCCGCCCAAGCTGGGGCGCAAGGAATACGAGCGAGAACTGCTCGCTCTGCAGGTCGAGCTGGTGAAAGCCCAGTATTGGATCAAGCAGACGGGGGAGCGAGTCCTTCTGATCTTCGAGGGCCGGGACACTGCGGGAAAGGGGGGCACCATCAAGCGTTTCCGCGAGCATCTCAATCCTCGCGGAGCTCCGCATATCGCTTTGTCGGCCCCCAATGACCGAGAGCGCAGCCAGTACTATTTCCAGCGGTACTTCCAGTATCTGCCTGCCGCCGGGGAGTTCGTCTTCTTCGACCGTTCCTGGTACAACCGCGCCGGGGTCGAGCGGGTCATGGGGTTCTGCAGCCGTCAGGAGTACTCGCTGTTCCTCCGCCAGACCCCATCGGTCGAGGCTGGTCTGGTCGAGGACGGTCTGCGATTGTTCAAGCTGTATCTGGCCATCAACCGCGAGGTGCAGTTGCGTCGCCTCGAGGCTCGGGAGCTGGATCCGTTGAAGACGTGGAAGTTGAGCCCGATCGACCGGACGGCCCCTCAACGCTGGGATGACTACACCCGGGCCCAGAACGACATGTTCTTCTTCACCCATACCCTCGAGGCGCCGTGGACGGTGATCAACGCCAATGACAAGCGCACTGCTCGGGTCAACGCCATTCGGCACGTGTTGTCAGCGCTTCCCTACGACGGCAAGGACGCGTCCGTCGTCCGCCCGCCCGATCCCTCGGTCGTGGGTCATCCCATCGAGATCTGGCCCGACCTCGATGGGAGGCGGTAGGAGTTCGTTCTCGGAGTAGACGATCCCGCTTCCGCCTGGGTGCGATCCGTGACAGGATGACGCATGGTTCCCGACCTCGATGAAGTCGCCGAGTCGCTGGCCGCGCTGGTGCGGATTCCAAGTGTGAACCCGCTCCACACGGGCCCGATGGCAGAGGCTGCAGGGCCCATCGGTGAACGCCTGCTGGCTGAGCACATCGCCGACCGCCTGGAGACACTGGGTGCCGCCGACGTGATGCTCGACATCGCCGTGGAGGACAGGCCGAACGTCTACGGCTTCATCCCCGGCCGTACCGATCGCTTGGTCGCGATCGACACCCATCTCGACACCGTGACCGTCGAGCACATGACCGACCCGCCGTTCGACGGGCGGATCGAGGGCGGCGCAGTGTGGGGGAGAGGCGCACTCGACACCAAGGCCACTGCCGGCGTCCTCCTCACCTTGTTCGAATGTTGGCGGCGGGGCGGCCTGGTGCCCGAGCCCACCGTGCTGTTCGTCGGAACGGTCGGCGAGGAGGCGGGGGGCATGCCGGGTGCCTTCCGTTTCGTCGAC
>JAHECQ010000134.1 GCA_024641625.1 Acidimicrobiales bacterium
CCTGGTGATCTCGCTGGCCCGGGCGATGCCCGATCGCGTCGCTGCGGTGGCCTCGATTCACGGTGCCTGGTTGGTGCGCGACACCCCCGACTCACCCCACTTGGACCTCGATCGGGTCAAGGCCGAGGTCTATCTGGGTTGGAGCGACAACGATGCCACGGCCCCACCCGAGCACGTGCCGGTGATGGAGCAGGCGTTGAAGGAGGCGGGCGTCCGCTACACGCTCGACTGGTTCACCGAAGCGGTCCATGGCTACGCCCCTCCGGGAAGCGAGCGATACAACCGCGAGGCCTCCGAACTGCACTGGGAGCGGGTTCACTCGCTCCTGCGACGCAACCTTTGACCGGCCACGGCCCCGATGACCGCCATCATCGGGGCCGGTCGCGTCAGTCGGCTCGACCGTGGCGCAGGAGTCGCCCGGGGGTCGCACCGGTGCATTCACCGTTCTCGAAGGTGACCTCACCGTTGACGATGATCTTGTCGTAGCCCTTGGCTCGCTGCACCCGGCGCCACTCGCCGCCGGGAAGATCGTATTCGATGTCGCCGATCCACGGCGGATCGATGGCCAGTTCCTCCATGTCGTACACCAGGACGTCTGCTGCCCGACCTTCTTCGAGCGTGCCGCGGTCTCGGAATCCAGCCGCACGCGAGGGCAGGTTCGACAACCGATAGTGCGCCTCCTCGAGCGTGACCACCTTCTCGTCCCGGACGAGCCAGGTGAGGAAGTCGGTGGTGTAGGCACCTCCGGTGAAGAACTTGGTGTGGGCCCCACCATCGGAGACGCCGGGAATGGCGTACGGCGAGTTGTTCATCATCTCAGCCATGAACTCGGCGTTCGAGCCCTTGTCCGGCCCGAGGAACTCGACATTGAGGTCACCCATGAGCGACAGGTCGAGCATCACTTCGATCGGGTGCTTGTCCTCGGCCGCTGCGATGTCGCCGACGGACTTCCCCACGTATTGCTGCAGGTTCGCCTGACGGTTCACCCCCTGGATGATCAGGCCCTTGGGGTTGCCACCGACACCGGCCTGGATGACCTGGAGACGACGATCGGCCTCCTCGGCTTCTTCCAGCAATGCCACTCGAAGCTCGGGATCCTGCATCTTCTGGATCTTCTCCTCCTTGGTACCGGTGGTGACCGCGCGCCATGCGGGAGAGGCGTCGTAGAGGTTCCAGTGCTCGAGTGTGAAGGCGAACCCGGCGCGACCGGTGCCGCACTGGGCGTAGATCGGAAGGCCCTGTTCGCGGCACTTGTCGACCCAACGCAGCGGACGCCGGTGCACCTCGGGATCCTGACGGGCCGGAGCGACGACATTGTGAAGGATCGGACGCTTCGCTACCGCGCCCAGCTTCTCGAGGAAGGCAAGGTCCTGGCGGATGTCGCCCGTGCCCTGGGTGATCTGGATGAACCCTTCGTCACGCTCGGCCAGCACCTCGGCCAGAGCGAGGATGTCCTCGTCGCACATGATGTCGGTGACCATCGGCGAACCGTCGTAGTCCGCTTGCACCGAATCCGGCCCGAGGCGCTGAATCGAGAAGCCGCACAGGCCGGCGTCCATGCCCTCGTGCAGCAAGCGCTGCATTTCCTTGCGTTCCTCCGGGCTTGCCGGGATACCCGCCTTGGCCTTCTCGAGTCCCATGACATAGATCATGAGCGAGGCCGTGGGCATGTACTGGATGCAGTTGACGCCCAGTGCACCGCGATCGAGTGAGTCGAGGTACTCCGGAACGGTCTCCCAATCCCACGGCATACCCTGCTTCATCGATTCGTACGGGATGGCCTCGGTTCGGGTCATGGTGAGCATCGATCGCTCCCGGAAATCGGGCTTCACCGGCACGAAGCCGAAGCCACAGTTGCCGAGCACCACGCTGGTGACACCGTGATAGCCGGAGATGGTGCACCACGGATCCCAGCGGATCTGGGCGTCGTAGTGAGTGTGGAGGTCGACGAAGCCCGGGGCAACGATCTTCCCGGTGGCGTCGATGACTCGTTCGGCGACGCCATCGGGACGTCCGCCGATCTGGGCGATGCGCCCGTCCTTGATCCAGAGATCAGCTTTGAAGCGTGGCGCGCGGGTGCCGTCGACGACGGTCCCCCCGCTGATGTGCAGGTCGTAATCGGTCACGTCAGATTCCCCTATCGGTGTGGAGGGGCCCGAGCATCGAGTCCCTTAGGTTGCTCCCCTGTCGCAAGGCTAGTCTCGGACCATGAATGAAATCGAAGTGATGGCACAGGGGCTGCAGTTCCCCGAGGGACCGATCGCCATGCCCGACGGCAGTGTGATCTTGGTGGAGATCGCCCGGGGCACGATCAGCCGGGTGCGACCCGACGGCACGATCGACGTCGTTGCCGAGACCGGCGGCGGGCCCAACGGCATCGCCTTCGGTCCCGACGGCCGGCTCTATGTCTGCAACAATGGTGGGTTCCCGACGTTCGTCGATGCCCAGGGTCGCACCCGAATCGGTGAGGGGGCCGACGAGGATGCGGTGCTCGGCTGCATCCAGGCCGTCGACATCGAGACCGGCTCGGTCGAGGTGCTCTACACCGAGGTCGACGGTCATCACCTCCGCGCGCCCAACGATCTCGTCTTCGATTCGACCGGCGGCTTCTGGTTCACCGACCACGGCAAGAACTGGTCACGTCAGCGCGATCACGGGGGTATCTACTACGCCAAACCCGATGGCTCCCACATCGAGGAGATGGTGTATCCGGTCGAGGGCCCCAACGGCATCGGCCTGTCGCCCGACGAGCAACGTCTCTACGCAGCCGAGACACACACCGGTCGTGTTCGGGTCTGGGAGATCGCCGAGCCCGGCAGGCTCGACTCGCCCTACGGCAAGGGCACCCGGGGGCGCCTGTTGGTCGGACTCGAAGGTGAACAGCTTCTCGACTCCCTCGCCGTCGACAGCGAGGACCACGTGTGCGTCGCCACCATCCGCAACGGCGGCATCACCGACATCGCGCCCGATGGCACCAGCACCCACGTGGCCACCGGCGACGCGATCACCACGAACATCTGCTTCGGGGGCGACGATCTCCGAACCGCCTACATCACCGGTTCGCTGAACGGCACCTTGCTGAAGACGACCTGGCCTCGCCCGGGTCTGCGGCTCAACTTTCAGCCCTGACCCCAATCCGGGTTGGCCTCAGCGGGCCAGGTAGGCGTCGACCTCGGCGGCGACCGCTGCAGCATCGGGATGGTTGCGGTAGCGCTCGGGGATCGGGAGCTTGAAGATCCTGGCGCTGTTGAGCCCGAGAATCTTGGCCCGTTCGCCGTCGGTGAGGTGGTCCATCGTGCGCTCGATGGCCTGGGCCGAGTAGGGCCAGCTGCCCTCGTGATGGGGGAAGTCGTTGGCCCAGAGGAAGTTCTCGACCAGGTTGTGCTCCCGAGCCAGGTCGAGACCGGACTTGTCCTCCTGGAACGAGGAGAAACCCTGTCGGCGGAAGTACTCGCTGGGCATCATCTCCAGCTTGGGCCGGACCCACATGTGGTGCTTGAGATAGGCCTCGTCCATGGCTTCGAGGAACCAGGGAACCCAGCCGATGCCCGCTTCGATCGTCCCGAACCTGAGGTTCGGATGTCGTTGGGCCACGCCGGAGGCACAGATGTTGGCCAGAGGCTCCATGGCCGGTGAGAGCGAGTGAACGGTGTAGTTGATGACCGCTCCGCCCTGACTGCGTGAGGTGCGGGGATCACGTCCGGTCGAGATGTGGAACGTGACCGGGAGGTCGACCTCCTCGATGCAATCCCACAGTGGCTCGAACTCCTTGAGGTTGTAGTTGGGATCATCGACATCCGGCGGACCGAAGGTGGGCTTGACCGGCAGGGCCAGCCCTTTGAATCCGAGTTCGGCGCAACGCTGAATCTCAGCCAGTGCGTCTTCGAGGGCAGCAGGGGCGATTGCCGCCATCGGGACGAGCGCCTGGTTGTACTCGCTGAACTCCTCCCAGGCCCAGTCGTTGTAGGCCTTGCACATGATGTGGCTGAACGCGGTATCGGGCGTCGCCCAGATGGTGAGGCCCTTGTTCGGGAAGAGGATCTCGGCATCGCAGCCATCGAGCGCCAGGTCGTGGACTCGGGCCTCGGGCGTCTTGCCTGACTGGTGGCGAAGCTTCTCGTGGCCGCCGAGCGGCTCGACCCAATTGAGTTTCGCCGGTCGGAAGCCTTCTGTCTTCTGGAATTGTTCGGTCGTATCCTTCTTGCCGGTCTTGGCGATCACCAGACCCGGAAGTCGGTCGTGATACTTCTGGTCGATCCGCTCGTGCAGGAAGGTGTTCGGTTCCTGCACGTGGCCGTCGGCGGAACACATGAAGTACTTGTCGGCAGCGTCGGGGCGTGCCGAGCGTTCCCAGCCGTCATTGCCAGGGGTTTCCAGGCGCCACTCGTTGTGCACATCGGGTGCGGGAATCAGATCGGTCATGGTTGTCTCCTCGGACTCCTTGAAGGTGGATGAAGGCTCAGATGCGTTCGACGATGGTGGCCGTGCCCATACCGCCACCGGTGCACATGGCGATGAGGCCGGTCTGGAGGTCGCGGCGTTCGAGCTCATCGATGATGGTGCCGATGAGCATGGCCCCGGTAGCACCGATCGGGTGGCCGAGGGCGATGGCGCCGCCGTTGACGTTCACCTTGTCGGGATCGGCACCGGTGTCCCGGAAGAACCGAAGAACCACCGAGGCAAAGGCTTCGTTCACCTCGAAGAGGTCGATGTCACCAATCGTCATCCCCGCCTTGTTCAGACACTTCAGGGCGGCCGGGCCGGGGGCGGTGAGCATGATGAGCGGTTCGTCGGCTGCCACGGCCGACATCACGACCCGGGCACGCGGTTTGAGTCCGTGCGCTCTGGCGTAGTCGGGCGACGCCATCAACACCGCACCTGCCCCGTCGACCACACCTGAGGAGTTGCCGGCGTGGTGAACATGCCGGAGCGTCGTTCCCGGATAGACCTGATCGACCAACTCGGCCATGGACCGGGTGGCTTGTTCCATCTTGAGATCGAGCATCTTGGGGAAGCTCGGGGCGAGGCTCGCCAGGACCTCCATCGTCGTGCTGGGCCTCGGGTATTCCTCACGGTCGAGAGCCAGCGATCCATCGTCGTTGAGAATCGGGATGAGGCTGCGGTCGAACCGACCCTCGGCCATCGCCAGCCCAGCCCGACGCTGGCTCTCGAGTGCGAGCGCGTCGCACTCCTCCCGGCTCACTCCATCGAGCGTGGCGATGAGGTCGGCCGACAGACCCTGCGGCACCTGGGGATGCACGGCGAGCAGGTGCTCGTTGTTGGCGTGGAAGCCATCGGTGCCATTGCGTGCCGGGCGGCTCATCGACTCGACGCCGGCACCGACCACGAGATCCTGGTGGCCCGAGGAGACGCCCATTGCGGCAAAGGTGACCGCTTGCTGACCGGAACCGCAGAACCGATTGAGGGTCACACCGGGAACGGTGATGGGCCAGCCTGCGTCGAGCAGCGCCATGCGCCCGACGTCGTGGGCGTGATCACCGGCATGGGATCCGTTGCCGCACACGACGTCCTCGACGTCGGCTCGGTCGATGCCGGTGCGCTCGGCCAGGCCGTTGAGCACCTGGCCGAGAACCTTCTGGGGATGGAGGTGCGAAAGCGACCCCTTGCCCTGTTTGCCGATGCCTCGCGGCGATCGTACTGCGTCGATGATCCAGGCTTCTCCCATGGGCACAGCCTACGGCGCGAGCACGACCGGGAGAAAGTCAGGCTCTCTCCGTTCCGCAACCGGACGGCGTGGTCGATCGGCGCTCCGGTTGCGCCTACTGGTCGTTGGTCGCGGTGCCATCGCCCTCGCTACCCAACGCCTGGTTGTTGGCCGTCATGCTCCAGAGTTGAAGGATCTGGGCATCGGCAATCTCGCCCGACGACCGTGCGAGCACCCGGTTGTCACCATCGAGGTAGACGACGTAGGGGAACGAGGAACCGCCGTAGGCCTGCAGCGCAGGGCTACCTTCGTCATCCTTCATGGTCGGCGGGGTGAAGTTCTCGACGTCGAGCCACGACTCGGGTGGGTAGTTGCCCCGGGTGGCATCGACCGCGGTCGACACACCGTAGATCTCGAGCCCGTCGGGGACCTGATTGCTGTCGATCAGCTGCTGCACCTTCGGAATCTCGGCCTGACAGTGAGGGCACCAGTGGGCCACGAAGTACACGACCTTGGGGGAACCGTCGGGTCCGATGGTGACCGGATCACCGGAGAAGGTGGTGCCGGTGATCGTCGGTGCCACCACACCGATCGCCTCGTCACTACTGGTCGAGACGCCCGACTCGGTGAACGCCGGCAGGGCGTCACCGGCGACCTCGACCGCTGCCGTTTGTTCACCCACCTTGCTGTCTCGATTCGCGGCCAGGAACGCAACCACCGCCGCGCCGACGACGACGATGGCGATGATGGCGAGCAGGAAGCCCTTGTTGCCACTGTCGGGCTTGGCGACATTGGCACCCTTCGGTGGTTTCACAGATGTGTTGGCCATGGTGAGATGCTCCTGATGGGGCGGGTGATTCGGGGGCTGATTCGGGGGCTGAACAGAGAATACGACGAGGGGAGACGGTCCGAACGGCGGGTGGATCCTCAGTTCCTACGGTCGGCAGAAAGCAGGATGAAGACAATGATCGACGCGAACCCGATGCCGGCCATGGTCGGGATGGTGACGAACCCGTATTCCTCGATCCACTTGAGCGAGCATGGGTTTTCGATCTCACAAACGTTGCCGAAGCCGCCTACGGCCTCCTCGACCCGATGGAAGATCGAGACCGGAATGCCGAGAACCGACAGCACCAGGGCGATGCGGCCGAAGAGCCAACGACGCCGACTGAACAGACCGATGGCCAGCACGATGGCAGCGGGGTACATGAATCCTCGCTGCACCCAGCACAGGCGACAAGGTTTGAAGTGCGCAACCTCCGACATGTACAGCGAGCCGAGCATGCAGCCCCAGGCAACCGCCGTCGCCATCTCGTAGCCAACCGGTCGGAAGAGCGCGAACAATGGCTCGACCGCTGAACGAGCGAACAGGCGGCCGATGACGGCGATGACGACGAAGGCCGCGAGGGCCAGCGCAATCGTGGCCAGGAAGAGGGAAACGACCGAGACGGACATGCGCGCAGGAGCCTAGTGGGTCGGCGATCGGCCGGTGACCACCGTCGATGGCGCCAGGGCGCGGCCGGGGCGTGAACGCAGGGACATTCACGAGGTTGTACCCGACCACGACGAAAGTCGAGCGAAAGCTGCGCTCAGGTACGGTGATGCCGGTGGCTACCGACTTCGCTCGGGAGTGGGGCCGAGAGCGGCGTCACGGCGACCAGTTGGGCCGCAGCGGCGAAGTCCTGCACATCGAGCCGGCACAGTGTCTCACTGTCGAGTCGGGAGGCTCCTCCGGCCAGTCGCACCGCCTGCCGGCTGACCGCCTGTTCGAACAGGGTGCGGGCGAAGCGGGCGTTGCCGAAACCGTCGTGACGCAATGCACCCTCGTAGACGGCTCGGACGGCGGTCTCGACGCCGACACCGAGGCGGTAGTCGGCATCTCTCGCCAACTTTCGGGTGATCGCCAACAGCTCGTCGGTGGTGTAATCGGGGAAGGTGATCTCGCGGGCGAACCGAGACCGAAGACCCGGATTGGAGGCAAGGAACCGATCCATGAGCCGCGGGTAGCCGGCCACGACCACCACCAGATCGTCGCGGTGATCCTCCATGCGCTTGATCAGCGTCTCGATCGCCTCTTGACCGAAATCGTTCCCGATCGAGAGGCCCTGCGGATTGAGGGCGTAGGCCTCATCGATGAACAACACACCCCCGAGCGCCCGGCGCACCGCCTTGTTGGTCTTGGCCGCCGTGTGTCCGACGTACTGCCCGACGAGTCCTGCCCGGTCCACCTCGACGAGATGACCCCGGCCGAGCAGACCGATCGAACCGTACATCTCGGCCAACAGGCGCGCGACGGTGGTCTTGCCCGTTCCCGGATTACCCAGGAAGGCGAGATGTTGACTCGAGGGCAGGTCGGCGAGCCCGTGCTTGCGACGCTCTCCCTGGATCTGGAGTACCGCCATCTGGGTACGAATCTGCTCCTTGACCGACTCGAGCCCCACGAGCGCATCGAGCTCGGCCTGGATCTCGGTCAAGGACCGCTGAGGAGTGACCGGTTTGCGGCTGAACGGTGAGCGACCGAAGCCGGGCAGAGCCGGGGCGTGCTCCTCGAGGCGATGCTCTGCCGACCTCTTGACCTGCTCCCCGGCATCGCGAAGCTTCTTCACCAGCTTCTCGGGTCGTTTCGCCATGCCTCGACGCTATCGGGCTGACCCGTGTGACCCGGACCACCCCGACGATCACCAACTATGGTGATTCCGTACTCGACAGGATCTCCATGCCCGATTCGACTTCCGCTGCCGCCGCATCATCTCCATCGATTGATCCGCGTGCACTCCACGACCACCTCGAGGGTGTTCGCTCGATCCACGCACTGATGCTCAGCCGCCTGTCGGCGGCCGACGCAGACGGCGAGTTGGCACCCGCGGCGCCGTCGCGACTGGCCGACTGGTCCGTTGGGCACGTGCTCACCCACCTCGCCCGCCACGCGGACTCCGTCACCCGCGTCCTCGACGGCGCGCTCGCCGGTCGTGTCGAAGCTCGCTATCCCGGCGGAATCGCACAGCGCAACGACGACATCACCGCCGGAGCGAGCCGACCCATCCACGCCCAGCTCGATGATCTTCGCGCCAGCAATGCTCGGCTCGAGCAGGCCTTCGAGCGGATGAACCCGGAAGCCTGGCTGGGGTCCTGCCTGGCCTTCGGGGCTCCTCAGCCCATCAGCGAGTTGCCGCTGACGCGTTGGAGGGAGTCTGCCGTCCATTTGAGCGACGTCGGCTTGTCGAGCTTCACCGTCGACGACTGGAGTCCTGACTACGTCGCCGAGGATCTCGCGCACCTGCTCGCCCGCCAAGGATCGTCGAGGGGCCTCCCCGCTCCGATCGCAGCACGATCGCGGTTACGTCAATTGGCATGGCTCCACGGTCGTTTTCCGGCCTCCGGTCCGGCGTGGGACGCAGCGACGCTCCCTACTGGCTGGCGGCGACCCTTCACCGGGGAAGAGGTCGACGGACTCCGTGGCGCACTGGCATCGTTTCGTGCTGCGTCTCCTGGGCTCCATCTCGAGGCCATGACCCTCGACACCTTCCCGCTCACGCCCGCGCTGGACGCGCTGGTGCACGACATCCGATTCGAGCTGGTTGACAACACCGGTGTCGCGGCGTTCGAGGACTTTCCCGTCGGGGACTTCGACGACGACGAGCTCCGCGCCATCTGGTGGGGTCTGTCCCGCGCCATCGGCACCCCGGTATCCCAGAGCCGCCGTGGCGATCTGATCGGCGACGTCCGCGACCTGGGTACGGGCATCAGCGGACCGGCCGGCCGGGGCTACAC
>JAHECQ010000609.1 GCA_024641625.1 Acidimicrobiales bacterium
CCCGCACCCACCGAGGTCGTGACATCCACTGGTGGATGGACACCATCGGCCAGCTCGACGAACGGTACGACGAAGTCGACGACATCACTCGCGCCCGGCGCCTCCCTTCGCTCCAGCTGGTGGGTAGCCCCGAGCGCCGAACCCTGGACCTCAACGCGATGACCTCGACGGGCATCGACGTGGTCGGCAAACTGATGGGGATCTCCGGCCGCAAGGCCCAGTTCTCCGGCGCGCTCAACAACCTCGTCGCAAATGCCGACCTGAAGCAGAACCGGCTCTTGGATCGCATCGACGAGTTCGCGACCGAGACCGGCCTCGACGCCGAGCTCCCGGAGCCGGACCGTCCGGATCCGACGGCGCTGGGCACCGTACCCACCGAGCTCGACGTGTGCCGATTCCAGACGGTGGTCTGGGCAACCGGCTACCGACCGAACTATTCATGGCTCGACCGCGCCGCGTTCGATCACCGGGGCCGAGTCGTGCACGACGGAGGTACCTGCGAGCTGCCCGGTCTCTACCTGTTGGGCCTGCCATTCCTGCGTCGCCGCAAGTCGAGCTTCATCGACGGGGTCGGTCCGGATTCGGCCGAGCTGGTCAGCCACTTGCACGCCCATCTCGACCGCCGAACCCGAACCTGAAGATCGGCCCGAAACCCTCCGTCACAGGGTGGTCGGCCTACCGAGCAAGGCACTCCTGGTCCGGTCCACGATCGTTGCGACCGGCAGCGACGCACCGATCGACCGCTGCTCAACGGCCCGGTCGGGACCGAGCTGAACGCTGATCGAATCGCGAGTCTCGAACGCGAGGTCGCGCAGCGTCGTCATGACGGGCGGACCGCCCATCGTCGTGTGCGCCTCGATGGCTCCGAGTACCTGGGCGGCAACCTCGTGCTGACCGATGCGATCGAGTGCGATGACGCACCGCGACAAGGTGTGCCACTGCTGTGCCCATTCGCCGGCCCGGTACCAGGTGTCGACCACCTCGGCGAGGCCTTCGCACCCGTCGCCGAGATGCCCTTGGGACACGAGCAGGCCGCTGGCCTCGGTACGGGCGAACGCACTCATCCACCTGTTGCCCGCCGATCTCGCCAACCGGTCGGCGGTAGCGAATGCGTCGAGGGCGGCATCATCGTCGTCGCTGGTCGCGAATCCTTCGGCAACCCATGCCGAGGCCAGATCCGTCGGGCTTCCGGTACGTCGCCCCGCCTCGCGTGAACGGGCGATCAGCCGCTGCGCCTCGTCGTAGTCGCCGAGCGAGCTGGATGCGACCGCCGCCATGTAGTAGGCGTGGGCGAGTCGTGACTCGTTGCGCGAATCTTCGGCGATCTCGATCAAGCGGGCGCCTTCGATCAGTCCCGACTCGATCTCGCCCGTCGCATACAGCACGTTGGCCAGCACTCGTTCGACGAGGCCCGTCGGAGCCACCGCCGACGCATCCTCGGCAGCTCGCGCAGCATGAGCGAGGGCGACCGCTGCTTCGAACTCGCCGCGCACCCAGGCCCCGTACGCTCGGACTCCGGTCACCACCGCAAGCAGTTCGTGTCGACCACCGGCGGCAAGCTCAGAGGTCGAGTCGGCCCAGGCGAAGACCTCGTACCGCAACGTGCGCATCGCGTACTCGCGGATCGAACCGATCAACCCGAACGCCGTGTCGAAGTCCTCGATCTGCAGCGCGAACCGATGAGCGGAGCGCAAGTCCGCGAACGACCCGTCGGCGCGCATCACGGCATCGGTCTCGTGCGGTGTCTGGAGATCGAGTTCGACCGACCTCGCGAGCGAGCCGAACTGGTTCGCATGGGCGGCGAACAGTTCCACGCTCCGCTGGTCGTCGAGACGGGTCCGGCCGTACTCCCGAAGCGTCTCCAACATCTCGTAACGGGTACCGCCCGACTTCGGCCTGCGAACGGCGAGCATCGAACGCTGCGTGAGGCGAGTGAGCAGATCGAGCACATCGTCGCCCCGGCAGACCGACTCGGCCGCACCGAGATCGAACTGTCCGGCGAACACTGCGAGCGATTCGAACAGTCGCTGCTCGTCCGAGTCGAGGAGGTCGTAGGACCAGCTGATCGCGTCGTGGAGCGTCTGGTGCCGAGGATCGGCCCCGCGTCGGACACCCTTCAGGAGTCGGAACCGCTCGTCGAGCCGACGCGCCACCTCGGTGACGTCGATCGCGCTGGCCCGCGACGCAGCGAGTTCGATCGCAAGGGGGATCCCATCGAGTCTCCGACAGATCTCGACCACCGCCGGCGCCGTGCTCGCATCGAGTTCGAAACGCGGATCCGCCGCTCGCGCCCGCTCGACGAACAGCGCGACCGCGGGGACAGTTGCCAGCTCCTGCTCGGTCACCGCGTCCAGTTCGGCGATCGAGAGCGGATCCACCATCCACACGTGCTCGCCGCTCACCGCCAAAGGCTCTCGGCTGGTCGCCACGATGGAGACCCGGGGGGCCGCCCGGAGTATCCGATCGACCAACGTCGCCACGAGTTCGATGACGTGCTCGCAGTTGTCGAGCACCAGCAACGCATGCCGCGGCCGCAACATGTCGATGATCGCATCTTCGATCGA
>JAHECQ010000135.1 GCA_024641625.1 Acidimicrobiales bacterium
CTCCCCCGCCTCCCCCGCCCCCCGCGGCGCAGTTCCCGGCGCTTCCGTCGGGGTCGGGTTCGGGCCGTCGCGTGGTGTACTCGGGAGGCCAACAGCGGGTGTGGCTCGTCGAAGCCAACGAGACGATCCTCGACAGCTACCTCGTGTCGGGGAGGCGGGCGACTCCGAACCCGGGCATCTACAGCGTGTACTCCAAGTCCCCGGTGGCCTGGGCAGGGCACGATGGCATCACCATGCGACACATGGTGCGGTTCGCCCGTGGCACCAGCCTTGCCATCGGGTTCCATTCGATTCCGCGATTCGCCGATGGTCGGCCGCTCCAGACCGAAGCCCAGTTGGGCACCTATCGTTCGAGCGGGTGCGTTCGCCAGGCCGATCACAAGGCCGAAGCGCTCTACGCCTGGGCCGCCGTGGGCACCACGGTCGTCGTCACCCGCTGAGGTCTGGCGTCGACACCGGCGCTACCGTTCGGCGATGGACTCCGACCGACTTGCCTCGATGTGCAACGACGATGCGGTGTTCCGGATGGCTGCTCGCTTCTGGAACGGCTCGCTGGCCCTCGATGTCGATCCGCCGCTGAACTTGACGATCAGTGATGGCGTTGCGGCCGCCGCCGCCCTGGTCCCGGAAGCGCACCGGGATCATCGGGCCGGCGCGGTCGCCCTGGAGGCGTCGAGCGCGTTGTGGGATCAACTCCTGGCGGCTATCCCGCCCGCCCAATGCAGCGATCTGGGTTCTGCCCGTCATGCGGGGCTGAAGGTGCGGGGAGACGATGAAGCCTTCGCCCAGCATTTCGGTGCCATTGCTCGCGTGCTGGAGCTCCTACGGATCGATCGCCACGGCGACTTGCCGTCGTCAGGGCCCGTGGTGCGTCAACAGGCCGCCATCGCGCCGACCGACGCGTGCGACGCGCCGGTCGGGCGGTACTTCCATGTCGAACTCGGTGACGCCGACGATCGACACGACTACCGGATCTACGTCGAGACTGCGGGGGAGGGCATCCCGCTGCTGCTGCAACACACCGCAGGAGCACACAGTGCCCAGTGGCGCCACCTCTTCGAGGACCCTTGGATCACCGACCACTTCCAGTTGGTCGCCTACGACCTCCCGTTTCACGGAAAATCGCTCCCGCCGTCCGGCAAGGCCTGGTGGACCGAGCCCTATCGCCTGACCACCGAGTTCCTGATGTCGGTCCCCCTGGGCGTGGCCGATGTCCTGGGACTCGACGACCCGGTGTTCATGGGGTGTTCGATCGGAGGCCTGCTCGCTCTGGATCTGGCACGCTTTCACCCCGATCGCTTTCGCGCCGTGATCGGTGTCGAGCCTGCACTCAAGGTCGGAGGTCGCTACGACGCCATGCAACTGCTGTGGCACCCGCGGGTCGACTCGGGGTACAAGGCCGCACTGATGGAGGGGTTGATGGCCCCGCAGTCCCCTGAGGCCTACCGGAAGGAAACGGCCTTCGTCTACGCGCAGGGGTGGCCGCCGGCCTTCCTCGGTGACGTGTATTTCTATGTCGTCGACCATGATCTACGGGGCGATGCATCGCAGATCGACACCGCATCGGTGGGTGTGCACCTGCTCTCGGGGGAGTACGACTGGAGCGCGACGCCCGACGCCGGGCGAGAGGCGCACGAGGCAATTGCCGGCTCGACGTGGTCGATGATGCCAGGGCTGGGACATTTTCCGATGAGCGAGCATCCGGAGGAATTCCTGATGCACCTGCGGCCGGTACTGGAGCAGATTCTCCAGTCAGCCAGCGGTGAGGCGAGGGGTGGAGTCCGAGCGTGAAGCCGGGGAATCGCCCAGGTCCACTGGGCCGATGGGCTCAAGTCATCGAGGATTAACTCAACCGACCCCCTCATTGCGTCCGATACATGCCACCATGGAGGCTGTGATGGTGAATCTGATCGAAGAGTTCAAGAGCGGAATCAGCGGACAGCTGGTTGATCGAGGGCGTGTCGTCGATCAACTGCTCGACCTTCGCCTCGAAGCCCATGACCAACCTCGGGTGACCGAGCTCGTCGACGAGGTGCTGTCGAACCTGCCGGGCCGCACCGTGGTCGAAGCGGCGTGGTGGCTCGAGACGCTCGACCGCCTGTCGATGGCGGCCTCACCCCAACCCGTGGTCTGAACGTTTCTCGTCACCGAGGCGCCCCAGACGCGCGTGGGGTGATGCTCACGCCTGATTCGGGCGGCGCCTCGTGAGGCGATCGGCCCCGGCATCGATGCCGGGTAGCTGGGGCTGAATACCCTGGTGCTGATCTGCTCGGTGGCGTGCCGCCAGGGCCATCACCAGCTCCTCGACCTCCTGCCAATCGTGGGCGCGTGGTCCCTCCAGATGACGGTTGTAAGGCTGTTCGAAGACGATGACCGGGTTGCCGGTCGCCCGTAGCGCCTCGATGTTGTGCGGTGCATCGTCGATGTAGGCATCAGCCTCGACCTCCGGTTTGGCGCCGAGGAAGCAGATGTCCCGATAGGGGATCTGCGCGGCGTCGAGCCAGGCCACGGTGTCACCGATGGCCGTGGCGTGACCCCAGTTCGTGTAGAGGCGGTGGGTGATGATTCGAATCCATATCCCTGCGTCCGACAGACGCCAAAGGGCATCGGCACACCCTTCGAGCTGGGGAAGATGTCGCAGCAGTCGTCGTTCGGTGACGGCGTAGAGGTGGAGTCGATTGAATTCCTCCTCGTCGACTCCCCATTCCTCGAAGCCCCACGATCGTTCCAGGGTGAGACTTTCGGGAGCGACGCCGCGATGTTCGGCCACGATCTGTCGAAAGCCGAGGGTGTAATCGGCGCAGACACCATCGAGATCGACTCCGAACACAAACGAACCAGCCACGACCTTGACGGTACAGTCGTGACATGACTGGGACGATCATCATCACCGGAGCGGGTTCGGGTATCGGGCGAGCGACCGCCGAGCGGTTCTTGGCCGAGGGTTGGTCGGTCGGCCTCGTCGGGCGTCGCTCCGAACGTCTGGAGGAGGTCGCGTCATCGACAACCTCGGGCGAGTCGATGGTGCTCACCGGCGATGTTGTCGACCCCGACGCGGTGCAGTCGATGGTCGATCGCTTCGTCGGTCGTTTCGGTCGACTGGACGTGTTGTTCAACAACGCCGGCATCTTCACCAAGGCCGCCACCATCGACGAGATCAGCGTGGAGGACTGGAAGCGTTCGGTGGACACCAACCTCACCGGGTCGTTCCTGTGTGCGCGGGCGGCCTTCGCCGCGATGAAGGCCCAGGATCCCCAGGGCGGTCGGATCATCAACAATGGCTCGATCTCGGCCCACGTCCCCCGGCCCGGCTCGGCCCCCTACACCGCCACCAAGCACGCACTCACTGGTCTCACGCGGTCGATCTCGCTCGATGGCCGTGCCTTCAACATTGCCTGCGGACAGATCGACATCGGCAACGCGCTGACCGACATGGTCTCCGGCACGGCAAGGGGAGCCAAGCAAGCGGATGGCTCGGTGAAGCCGGAAGCCACGATGGATGTGCTGCACGTAGCCAACGCGGTGCTGCAGATGGCCTCGCTGCCGCTGGACACCAACATTCAATTCATGACGATCATGGCCACCACAATGCCCTTCATCGGTCGCGGCTGACCGAACCCATCGCGGCCGGCGGGCTCAGGCGAGCCGAGCCAGCAGGTTCCGGATTCGTTTCTCGCTCACGGTCTGTTTGGTTCCCAGGTGCTGAGCGAACAGCCCGACTCGAAGCTCCTGCAGCATCCATGCCGCATCCTCCAGCGCTGGTGTCCAGCCCGAGGCGGCCACCAATCCAGCCCAGTCGGCTTCGAGTCGGCGCACTCGCGCCATGAGGTCGGCGTCCCGGGTGGCATGTTGGGTGATCCGCTCGACCCGGTAGGTCGCCGCCCGCAGGTAACGGCTCAGATCGTCCAGCCGTTCGGTCTCGAGCGCGGTCAGGAACCCCGGATACACCAGTCGATCACGCTGCTCGAGAACGTCCCGGGTCACCGACAGATGACTGTCGGCCATGTCCGAGAGGGCTGCGACGAGCTCGCCGTGCGCGTGCAGTACGTCGAGGGAACGTTCGGCGATGTCGGCCACCAGCGTCGGCAGCTCACGCCGGACCCTTGTGGCCAGGTCATCGAAGGCATCCTGAGTCCAGGCCGGCCCACCGGCGGCAACGAGGACCTCCTCGATGGCCGCTCCCACACAGTCATCCAGCCATTCCGCAGGTGATGCATACGGACCCTGGATCAGGGCCAGCTTGGTCCGGGTCGTCAGGAGCGGACGGAGGATCTTGCTCAGCGACGGCCGGTGGAGGCCGAGCAGCCGACGGGTGCCGGTCCACATGGCCTCCTGCTGCTCCTCGCTGGTCGGCAGCAGACGAAGAGCGACCCGATCGTCCTCGGCCACGAGCGAGGGGTACGCGGTGACTCGGTGCCCCCCGTGCTGAACCTCGACCGAGCGGGGCAGCTCGCCGATGTCCCACGTGGTCAGATCGGTTCGCTCGAGGTCGTGTCCGGCCCGGGCCACCGTGTGGCGTACGTGCTGATCGAGCAACATCCGAAGATCGTCGAGGTTGTCGCCCTCGGCCAGGACGTTCGGTTCAGCCACCTCGGCGTCGTCGACGATTCGAAAACGTGGTCGCAGATGAGAAGGAAGCTTGTCGAGGTCGAAGGAACCGGCATCGACGTCGACGCCGCGCGAACGGCGGAGCTCGCCGGCCAACGCCGAGGTGATCTCACTCGAGTGGCCCTCGAGCGACGATGCCAGCGTCCGGGCGGTCTCGGCCATGGGCAGCAGTTGTTTGCGCAACGGCTTGGGCAACGTGCGGAGCAGTCCCTCGACGAGGTCGTCCCGCATTCCCGGTATCAGCCAGTCGAACGCAGCAGCGTCGACCGTGTTCAACTGATCGAGCGGCACGTCGATCGTCACCCCGTCGAGCCGGTGGCCCGGCTCGTAGACGTAGGTGAGTGGCAACGCCGCGTCGCCTTCGCGCAGTTCGTCGGGGAAGGCGTCGGCCTCCAGTTCCGACGCCACGGGATGGCTCAGATCGGCGATCGTGAGATCGAAGCGCTCCGGTTCACTCCGCCGGATGTCGCGCCACCAGCGATCGAACTCCTTGACCGTGATGATGTGTTCGGGCAGGCGTTGCTCGAACCACTCCACGAGCTCCTCATGGGTGCGCAGCAGGTCGTCCCGGCGGGCCTTGATCTCGAGAGCGATGACCTCGTCTCGTCGTTCGGCGTTTCGATCGGAGAAGGGCGGTTGCCGCGGACCCCACTCGCCGAGGACGAACGCATGGCTGAGCATCAGCCAACGAGCGCCTTGGGCGTCGGTGCGGTGGAGCAGCTCGGTGCGGTTGGTGAAGACCGGCAGACCGTAGATCGTGGCGGAGTGATGCACCTTGGCCACCGCCTGATCGACATCCCACCATGGATCGCCGTAACTGTGCACGAGCAGGTGGGCGCCGACACGCTCGAGCCACTCGGGTTGCAGCCGACCGATGCCGCGCGCCCACATCCGGTTCGTCTCGACCAGCTCGGCAGCCATGATCCACGAGGGGTTCCGCTTGAACAGCCCAGAACCGGGAGCGATGGCGAAACGCGTGCCCCGAGGCCCCCGGTAGTCGGAACCATCCGGGTCCTTCCGGCCGATGTGGGACAACAAGCCACTCAGCAGTGCCCGATGGATGATGTCGGGATGCGTTGCCGGTGCGCCTGATGGCCGAGCGTTTCGGTCGCGGACGATGCGGCGAAGCTGGCTGTGGAGGTCCTGCCATTCACGGACTCGCTGAGCGTTGAGGAACTCGCTGCGGCACATCCGTCGGAACTGATTCGATGACCGCTCACGACGCGCCGACTCGAGGTAGTCCCAGAGGTGCAGCCACGACAGGAAATCCGAGGTCTCGTCGTTGAAGCGGGCGTGAGCCTCTCGCGCCGCCTGTTCTTGGCCTCTCGGACGCTCGCGGGGATCCTGGATGCTGAGCCCGGCGACGATGATGCGAACCTCGTGCAGGCAACCGAGTCGCTCGGCTTCGATCAGCATGCGTCCCAACCGTGGGTCCAACGGCAATCGCGCAAGGGTTCGACCGAGTTTGGTGACCCAGTTGCGCTCGCCCTGGCGTCCGGGTCGCACCGCTCCGAGTTCCTCGAGCAAGGCGACGCCGTCGCGGATGGCCGCCCGGTCCGGCGGGTCGACGAACGGGAAGGCCTCGACATCGCCGAGACCCAGCGTTGCCATCTGCAGAATGACCGAGGCCAGGTTGGTTCGCTGAATCTCGGGCTCGGTGAACTCCGGTCGGCCGGCCAGATCGTCCTGGGTGTAGAGGCGGACGCAGACACCGGGGCCGAGTCGCCCGCAGCGTCCGGCGCGTTGGTCGGCCGATGCCTGCGAGATCGGCTCGATGGGCAGGCGCTGCACCTTGGTCCGCCGGTTGAATCGGGAGATCCGAGCGGTGCCGGGGTCGACCACTGATCGGATGCCCGGAACGGTCAACGAGGTCTCGGCGACGTTGGTGGCCACGACCACGCGCCGGCCGCGGTGGGACGCGAACACCCGATGCTGCTCGGCCGCCGACAATCGGGCGAACAGGGGAACCACCTCGGTGTCCGGCAAGGCCATCTCGGTGAGGGCTTCGGTTGCGTCGCGAATCTCGCGCTCACCCGAGCAGAACACGAGCACGTCGCCGGGGACTTCCCCCAACAACTGGGACACTGCATCGCAGATGGCGTCGGTCTGGTCGCCGTCTTCGATCGGTTCATAGCGGACGTCGACGGGGTAGGTCCGCCCGGACACCTCGATGATGGGCGCCGGCGACCCGTCCGCCGATGCGAAGTGTCGCGCGAACCGCTCGGTGTCGATCGTGGCCGAGGTGATGATGAGCTTGAGGTCGGAACGCTTGGGGAGGAGTTGGTGCAGCCAGCCGAGAAGGAAGTCGATGTTCAGGCTCCGTTCGTGGGCCTCGTCGATGATGAGCGTGTCGTAGCGCCGGAGCATCGGGTCGTGCTGGATCTCGGCCAGGAGGATGCCATCGGTCATGAGCTTGAGGCGCGTGTGCGGGCCCACGACATCGGTGAATCGGACCTGGTAGCCCACGAGCCCGCCGACGCCCACGCCGAACGCCTCGAGGTTCGACAGCTCGTCGGCTACTCGCTCGGCGATCGAACGGGCAGCGATACGACGGGGTTGGGTGTGACCGATGAAGCCATTCGCGCCGCGCCCCAGTTCGAGGCACATCTTGGGGAGCTGCGTGCTCTTGCCCGATCCGGTCTCGCCGGCAACCACGACCACCTGGTGGTCTCGGATCGTTCGCAGGATCTCCTGGCGGCGAAGGGTGATCGGGAGTTCGTCGGGGAAGCGGATGCTTCCCTCGGGGAGGTCGAGCGGGCTCACGTGGGCGGGGATCGGCGAGGTAGCACGCTCGGGTCGCCCACGCGCGTGCGTTCCGCCGAGGCCGCGTTCGATGGGGGAGCGACGCGATGGTCGAAGCTCAACGTCAACCTCATGCCTGAGAACCGGGCCGACCCGGTAGCCAACCGGTGGCGAATGAACCGATCAGTAGATGCTAGAGAGCGCGCGTCGGGAAGCGGCCATGACCCGACGATGCATGCTTCATCGCCGGTCCCCGGGTGCGAAAAATCCGAGGACCGATCAAGAAATCTGCCGGCAGCGGCAGTGTCTTGGGTCGCGTACCACCATCCTGTTGGTCGTGGGGCTACGTGAACTCGCCATCATCATCGGACCGGGGGAGGCCAATGACCCCGACGTGCTGGCCCAGGCGGCCTCCCTCGGGCTGACCCTTCGGGAGGTCGAGGTCTTCCGGGTCGTGCACCTGCGAGCCGATCTCGATGACAGCCAACAGCGTTCCCTGGCCGATCGACTCCTCGTCGATCCCGTGGGTCAGTGGTGGTGCGAGGCTCATGACCACCGGCCGCCCGGGCTCGTCGTGGAGACCGGCCTGCGTCCCGGGGTCACCGATCGGGAGGCCGCCGAATTGATCCGCAGCGCGGCGGAGATCGGTCTGGCGGTAGAGGCGGCGTCGATGGGTCGACGTTTCGTGATCGACGGCGATCTGGATGACTCGGCGATCGAGTTGCTGGCGCGCAAGATCCTGCACAACGAAGTGATCGAGCGGTGGAGGGTGGGATCCCTACCCGCAGCGTTCGCCGCGCAGGAGGCCGAATCGCCGCTCACCGAGACCTTCTCGATCCGCGACAGCGACCAGGCCGGTCTGGCCGAGTTGAATCGTCGTCGTCGCCTGGGCCTGGATCCCGAGGAGATGGCCGTGATCCAGCGCCACTTCGTCGACGTCGACCGCGATCCCACTGATGCCGAACTCGAGACGCTCGCCCAGACCTGGAGTGAGCACTGTGCCCACAAGACGTTCCGGGCCCGCATCACTCTGCAGCCGGGAGGCGAGGTCGTCGACGGCCTGCTCAAGACGTTCCTGCGTAGTGCAACCGATGCGCTCGCGGCGCCGTGGGTGCACAGCGCCTTCGTCGACAACGCCGGAATCGTCGAATTCGAACCGGGCTGGGACATCGCGCTGAAGGCCGAGACACACAATCATCCTTCGGCACTGGAGCCCTTCGGTGGCGCCAACACCGGTGTTGGTGGCGTCGTTCGGGACATCCTGGGGGTCTCGGCGAAGCCGATCGCGCTCACCGACGTGCTTTGTTTCGGGCCCGACGATCTCCCGATCGACCAGGTCCCCGACGGCGTCCTGCACCCTCATCGTGTGCGAAGCGGGGTCATTGCCGGCGTCGGCGACTACGGCAACAAGATCGGCGTGCCCAACCTGGCGGGCGCCATCGTTCACGATCCGTCCTACACCACCACCCCGCTGGTCTTCGCCGGATGCTTCGGCCTGTTGCCCACGGGCTCCAACCCGACCGAGGCCCAACCCGGTGACGCCATCGTCGTGCTCGGTGGTGCCGTGGGTCGAGACGGCGTGGGTGGCGCCACCTTCTCGTCCCAGACGATGGGCATCGAGACCGCCGAGATCGCCGGCTCATCGGTCCAGATCGGGGATCCGATCATCGAGAAGGGCCTGATCGACCTGGTGCTTGCGGCCCGGGATGCCGGGCTCTATCACGCCATCACCGACTGTGGAGCCGGTGGTCTGTCCTCGGCGATCGGGGAGATGGCCGAGGTGCTCGGCGCCGAGGTCGATCTCGATCTCGTGCCGCGGAAGTATCCGGGCCTGGCCCCCTGGGAGGTGTGGCTGTCCGAGGCCCAGGAACGGATGGTGGTCGCCGTCCCCGATCCCGGACCACTACTCGCCCTCGCCCAGCGGTGGGCGGTCGGCGCGTCGATCATCGGGCAATTCACCGGTGAAGGACGCCTGGTGGTTCGAAGTGGTGGTTCCACCCTCATCGATCTCGATTGCACCTTCCTGCACGATGGGCGCCCTCAGCGTCAGATGGTGGCCGAACAAGCTTCGGTT
>JAHECQ010000610.1 GCA_024641625.1 Acidimicrobiales bacterium
GCCTGAGGAGGCCTGCAACAAGGTGGTTCGTAGCAACTGTCCGAACGCGCCGTCGGCGATCGCCGTGGGTTGCGTGCCCGAACCGACGTCTCCCAGTGGCACGGCACCCAGCGGCGCTTTGCTCGACGCCGGCTGAGTCAGCCGGGCGATCCGACCCTCGATGCCCGAAATACGCGACGTCACAGAGGCGAGGGGATCGACCATGTTCGTAGTGTCGGCTCCACCCGGGCGGTCATGAGCAAGGCGTTCACCTCGGGAGCGGAGCTGAGCGACTCGGTTCCCGGCGTTCGGTGACCAGCGCGGGAGCAGCGTCGTGAACCACCACTGGCGTAGCCTTGTCGGAGACCTGTGAAACGAATCTTCTGGATCATTGCGTTGCTCTCGATCGGCGCTGCATGTGGCGGCAACGGCCGCGGGACTGAAGACGGCGACACCGCAGCTGTCCTGGCCGCAGCCGTGGAACAGTTGATCACCGTGGACCACACCTTTGGGGTGGGTCCCCCGCCCTTCAGCCGGTACCTCTTGCTCGAGGCCACCGATCCCACTGCGGGTTCCGGCGACGAGAGTGATGCAGTTTCTCGGAACTTGACCGACAGCGAACGCACTGCCGTCGAATCGGTCGCATCGCGGTTCGGGCCGGTGCAATGGATCGATGATGCGGAGGACCACCGAACCGAGGACCTTCTTCCCGTCGTCGAGGGAGCGGTGATCATCGGTGTGGGTGAACCGATCTTCGATCGAGATGGCGCGCTGGTACCTGTGTCGTTGTGGTGCGGCGGATTGTGCGGGACGTGGCTGACCTATCGGGTGGAGTTGGGCGACGGAGCGTGGACCGTCACCGGCATCGAAGGTCCCATCGCTGTCTCCTGAGGAGAGGCGACGAATCACACGAGGAGACTCATCGCTTACCGACTGACTCGAGGGTCAGCGGTCATCGCCGAGGGGTCACCGGTGTTCACCGGCGTGCCCGGCCGTGTCAGAGCCAATGGTTGTGGTCGCCTTCTCGGTGCAGGGTGTCTACATCGGTAGCCGCTCGTAGTCGCACCGTTCCACCAGCGTCAGCCAGCAGCGAACGCGCTTCGGAGAATCTCGTCGTGGATCCGCAGACTGGCGGACATCGCGGCCTTGTCTTCAGCCCACAACCTCGTCGAGCCCTCCACCTCGGTGAGCAAGAACGTGACAATCCCAGACGGAGCCACTACTTCGCCCTCAGAGGTCCCGTTCACCTCGCGAACCCTAGACCTGCACGCTCGCTCTCGACGTTCCCTCCTGCGCGGTGAACGCGTGGTCGGAACGCGCGGTCAGTCGGTGCTGAATGGTGGGTATTCGTCGGTGAGGAGATAGGCGTACGCATTCAGCCGAACCGACACCCGTAGGCCCTTCATGATCCACTCGTGCAACCCGGCCGGCCACGAGCCGGTGAACAGCACGGCGAAGAAGCCGATGAACCAGCAGATGGCGGCGACGATCCAGACAACGAACGTGAACAACGCGGCAGGAATGAGCCAGATGAGCCGGAGGGCGCACGTGAGGCGGTTGCGTTGCTCGAGCACAGGCTCGAATTCGATGGTGACCGGGGTTCCTCCCGGTTCGCTCGCACTCGAGGTGAAGTCGAACGGTGGATATTCCTCGTGGAGGAATCCGGCGTAGGCGTAGGCCCTGGTGTTGTAGCGAAAGATCATGCACTGGAAGTTGGCGAGGCCTGCGGGCAGACCTCCGGTGAACAAGATGAACAACCATGAGACGAAGGCGACGACCGAGCCGACGTTGCTCAGCACGTTGGCGATCATCAGGTGGGGGATTGCCAACACCCACTGCACCAGCGGTCGCCAGTTCGCAACTTGGTCGGGTGTTCGAACGTCGATCGAAGCTGGATACGTCACGGGTCACCTCGTCAGATCTGAATCTCTACCACGACCCTACTCCTCGGTGTCGGGCCACGCAGGCGTTGAGCGTCGAGGCGACTCCGGTCCGACTGGCCGGGGTGAGGACGTCGAGAGATGTCCTGGGCACATGGCGGATCCATACGCTCCCATCGCGCCGGCTCGTCTGGGCACGCATCGGTCGTCAGCCCAGCCCGACAATGCCGGGGATGGCTCCGATCGGTCCGAGACGTCGCTAGTGTCAGGCGGGAGGCAGCATTCTTCGCCCAGCCTCGTAGCACCGATCTGCTGGGCTGTCCCACAGGAAGGCAGAACATTCGATGACGATGCGTTCTCGGAGAACCTCCAAGGCGGCTTGGGCCCTGGCCGGGCTGCTGGCGGCAGTGGCGGCAACCCTTGGCGCAGCCGCGCCGGTATCGGCCGAGCACCGGCGGCTGCTCGACATCCCGGTCGATGAGATCGTCACCGGAGATGCGGGAGACGTCCTCCCCATCACGACGGTCACCGTCCCCGACGACGTGGTCGGACAGACCTGCACCATCGATGGCGAGACCGAGAACCAGGAATCGGTTCATCCTGACAACGACCTGATCATCGTCATCGGCGACCAATCATTCGAGATCCTCGACTTCGAGGACGCCGGCTACATCGTCCATGGTGCAGGCGCGGTCAGCGCGCT
>JAHECQ010000611.1 GCA_024641625.1 Acidimicrobiales bacterium
GAACGAGGCGAGATGCTCGTGGCAGTGGGCCTCGACCGCTTCGAGCGAGCCGCCGTCACGGAGCACGATGGCGGCCACGACTCGTTCACCCCAAGTCTCATCGGGGAGACCGACGACCGCAGCCTCGACCACGTCGGGATGTTCGTAGAGCACGGCCTCGACCTCTTCGGGGGCGATGTTCTCGCCACCGCGAATGATCATGTCGCCCGAGCGACCGGACAGGAAGAGATAGTTGTCGTCGTCGAGGTAGCCGAGGTCGCCGGTGTGGACCCATCCTTCGGTGTCGATGGTGACCCGGGTCTTCTCCTCGGCGCCCCAGTAGCCGTCCATTGCCCGATAGGTGCGCAGTTGTACCTCGCCGGGTTCACCCACACCCAGTACGTGGCCCTCGGGGTCGACGATGCGGATCTCGACGTCGTCGAGCACCTGGCCGACCGAGCGAAGTCGGGCCAACTTGAGGTCGCTGTCGAGTACGTGGTCGTCGGGGCCGAGCACCGCGACGGTGGAGGTCGTTTCGGTCTGGCCGTAGGCACCGGAGAAGCTGACCGTCGGGGGGAACAGGTCGATGGCTCGCTTGATGACTGCGGGGGGCATCGGCGCGGCGCCATAGGTCAGCGCTTCGAGCGAGGAGAGATCGGTCGAGGCCAGATCCGACGAGTCGAGTACCTTGGCCAACATCGTCGGGACGAGGAAGGCGTGGGTGACGTGATGTTTCTCGACGTTGGCCAGCCAGTCCTCCGGGGTGAACTGGCTCATCACCACCGTGATTCGCCCGGCATAGAGGGCGTTGAGGAAAGAGGTGAGCCCGGCGATGTGATAGAGGGGTGCGGCGAGGATCATGCGACCGATGTCGCTCCCGTCGGCTGCGTCGTTGGCGCCCATGATGTATCCGGAGAGCGACCCATGGGTGAGTTTCACGCCCTTGGGCATCGACGTGGTGCCCGAGGTGTAGAGCAGCGTGGCCAGTTCGTCGTCATCGACATCGTTGACCAACGGCCACTCCTCGGCGGCGTCGCGTCGGGCGGTGTAGTCGTCGTCGAGGTAGATGATGTCGGTGAGGGAATCGGGACGGCAGCTCTCGACCAGCCCGCGGTAGCGAGTCTCGGCGAACAGCACCTTGGACCCCGAGTCGGCCAGCAGGTGAGCGACTTCCTCATCGGCGGCCCGGTAGTTCATGGGCACGATCGTGGCGCCGATGGCCGACGTGGCGAAGATGGCCTCGATCAGGGCCGTGGAATTGGTGGCGAACACGCCGACCCGGTCGCCGTGGGTGACGCCCAGTTCGGTGAGCAGGCCCGCCGTCAGCCCGACCGCGGCGCGCAGTTCCTCGTAGGTGACTTCCCTTGCACCACCGGGAGCGGTGGTGTCGATGAGCGCGACCGAATCGGGCACGATCATCGAAGGCAGGTCGAGCAGGCTGGCGAGGTTCACTGGGTTCCCCCAAGAAGAAGTCCGACAAGAGATTGCACCCACCGGTGGGCGCGGTCGTATATCTTCGCCTGGCTGGCTCCCGATTGCCACCCGGCGGGTGATACTGGGTCGGTGAACCCCGATGATGCCATCCACGAAGCGCTCACGTCGATGCTGTCGAATGGGCCGGTGGCCGACCATGTTGCGCTCGAGCGGCTGGTCGAGGCCGGCTACTTCGACTTCCTGCTCGAGTCCGGCGCGTCCTCGGCGGACCTCGACCTCGAGTACTGCGCCGAGCTCCTCGACGACATCTCCACCGAGCACGACAAGGTCTGGTGGGACACCGAGACGTGCGATTTCCATCTGACCAAGTCGTTGGTGGTCGATCGGATCATGACCCATCGGATCGAGGAGGTCGATCTCGAGCGGGGCTCGATCAATCCCTCGACCGATCTGGGTGTGCTCGACTTCGACCTGCTCGAGGCAACCGAACTTCGCTTCACCGGTGCCGGTGTCGACGGTGCCTTCGGTCGCATGGAGTGGCCACTGCCCGCCGAGCCGGCACCCCAGGCCGGCGACCTGGTCGGATATCGCCGCACGGGTGAGGACCTGGTGGTCGAGTTCCCCATCCCGGCAGTTGCCGCCGACCCCGAGACGGACGCCCTCGTTCGTCAGGCGCTCACCGACGCGATGGCATCGGTGTCCGAGGGCGTGGGTACCGAGTTCGTCTTCGAGCAACTCGAGGTGTTCGCTCGTCATCCTCAGCTGTTCCGTACCCCCCTTGCCCCGATGACCGAGCTGCTGCTCGCCGCAGGGATGGAACGTCGCGGCCCCTATTTCGGACCATCCGATCGTGCGTGGGTCACTCCAACCGAACGCTATGACGAGATGCGCCGCCGCCGATTGAGTCACCGGTTCGGGTTCTCCGACTGCTGTCACGATGCCTACGAGTTGGTCATCACAGCCCTCTCCCAGAGCATCGATCCCCAGACCGTCGATCCCCGGACCGTCGAGGACCGGACCGTCGAGCCACAGACCATCGAGACGTTGCGTGAAGCCATTGCCCATTCGGCGGTCTCACTTGCCCTGGCCGAGTGGATCGAGGCCGAGCCGACGGCACGAGAGGCCGCGATCGCCTTCCTGCGGCCGAT
>JAHECQ010000612.1 GCA_024641625.1 Acidimicrobiales bacterium
CCGCAGCGCTACACCGGGCCTGAGCTGAGCGCCCTCCTTCGCGAGGTCCGCGCCGAACTCGGCGATCAAGCCACCATCCACGAGGCGAACCGCATCCGCACCGGCGGAATCGGCGGCTTCTTTCGCAAGGAAGGCTTCGAGGTCCTCGCCTCACCACCGCCGTCGAGCCATCGAACCGGTGGCTTCCCGCACGATGCCGGTCCCGGTCGCCGCTTCCGGCTCGAACGCGGCGCCATGCCGAAGACGGCAGGCGCCGGACACCTTGCGCTGAGCGATTCCATCGAGGGGGACGAGGAACTGATCGCCAAACTCACCGCAGCAATGGAATCCGAGCAGGCCTGGATCGATGCCATCGGCGCCAGCGTCGCTCCCCCGCCCCCGGTGATCGAGAAGCGTCCGGTCCGGCGCTTCGGACCCGAGGATCTGGCGCCCATTGCGGACGATCTCGACCGCATCGCCCCGGCCACTCGGCTGCTCGATGCCTCCGGGTCCCGACTGCTGCTCGACGATCGTGCCGACGCAGCGGTGAGCACGCCGGGTCAGGCGTTGCTCGAGCGAGCCGACACCATCTCGGCCCACGAGCGAGTCGGGCATCTGCTCGAGGGAGCCCGTGGCCTGATCGACGACTCGACCATCGCCGATCGCACTCGCGCCGTACCCCGCGCCGTACCTCCTCGAGGACTGATGGACGATCCGGCCGCGGCGATGCAACTGCCTGGCCTGCTCCACCGTTCCGAGCCGGTCACCGTGCCGGCAGCACAGTCGCTCCTCGCCATGCCGACCCTCTCTGCCGTCCAGACCATGCCCACCGTCCAGACCATGCCCACCGACCCGACCCTCTCTGCCGTCCAGACCATGCCCACCCTCCAGACCATGCCCACCGACCAGCCGCTCTCCCACGCCAACGATCGGCACGAGGCCAGACCCGATGACACCGACTTCTGGTCCGATCTGGTCCGGCTCGAGTCCATGCTCCCGATCCGCCCCACGACGCAGGCGAGCGTGCAGCTGCTGGTGGGTCCGCTCGACATCGCCCTGCCACTGGCCACTCGTTTCGCGACCGACCCATCCATCGAGCTCGCCATCTTCACCGAGGAGGTCGAGCTCGACGGCATCCACCACAGCCAGTTGGCCGACAACAGCCGCGACCTTCACCAGCGGCTCCTCGAACGGTCGCTGGACGATGCTCGAGGCATCGGCGTGATCGAGGCCGACGACGCCTGGCGCGAGCCGGGGACGTCGCTCGATCGCATGCTCACGCCCCGCCTGCTCACGATCATCGGTCGCGTGTGCGAGGAGGGTGCGGTGCACCTCCTCCGACTGACCTTGCGTACCCTGGGTCCGATCGGCGAGATGCAACAACTCGTCGAATCGTTCCCGATTCCCTGTGCCATCGATCTGGGCATGGCACCCACCCCCGACGAGCTCCGGTCCGCACTCGACGCCCAGTTGCCGATCGTCAGCGTCGCCGGCCGCCAACTCACCCCGGCGCTCGCCATGGCGCTGATCCAGCGCTGAGTCGGCCATGGCTGCCGACTCGACCTCCACGCTGCCCGATGGCGCCGCTGACGGCGTCGTCCCGACCAAGCTGCGTCAGCGCGCAACGGCGATCCAGGTCATCGGCGCACCCGAGATCGATCGCTCGGCACAACGCCAACAACGCCTCGGCGCCTCCCTCCTGCTCGCCCTGGCGCTCGGCTGGGACTCGCTGATGGTGGCCGCCAACTCCTCGGCACCGTTCCATCTGGCCATCGGCCGCTTCCTGCTGATCTTCGCGGCCACGGTCGGCTCGATCCGGGCCCTCGGCAACATGTACGACCGGTACCTCGACGAAACGGCGCTCCAGCACAAGCTGCAAGAAGCAGCGCGGCGCCGCACCGTCGCAGCGACACACCTCGACACCGACCAACCCGCAACCTGAGCTGACGAAGGACTAGGGTCAAAGCGATGCAGATTTCATCATCTCGATTCGGCGATTTCGAGGTTCCGGACGACCGGGCCATCTCGATTCCCGGCGGACTCCTCGGCCTGCCCGACTCGACGCGCTACGTCGTGGTCGAGATCGACGACGAGTCGCCCTACTTCTGGGTCCAGAGCGCCGATCAGGCCGAACTTGCCTTCTTGGCCACGACGCCATGGCTGTTCTACCCCGACTACGAGTTCGAGATCGACGACGCGGTCCAGGCCGAACTCGAGGTCTCCACCATTGAAGACGTGCAGGTGGTCGTGCTCTTGACCGTTCATCGCGACGGCGACGACGTCACGGCACTCACCGCCAATCTCCTCGGTCCGATCATCGTGAACACCGAGTCGCGCATCGGCAAGCAGCTCGTGTTGGACTCGTCCGCCTATTCCACGCAGGAAGCGTTGGTGTCGTAGATGCTCGTTCTCAGCCGTCGCCAGAACCAGTCCATCGTCATCGGGTCCAACATCGTCGTTCGGGTCATCGAGATCCGGGGCGACCACGTGCGCCTCGGCATCGAGGCGCCACGAGCCATCACCGTGCACCGTGAAGAGGTGGCCCGCGAGATCGCTGCGGCCAACCTCGCAGCAGC